>NZ_JBHWGD010000004.1:55014-135895 GCF_042733235.1 Kitasatospora sp. NPDC059722 | reverse complement strand
GGGTGCGGCGGCGTCCGTCGGCGACGTGCGGGAAGCGCAGGGGGGTGCCTTCGCGGCGGAGCATCGGGTTGCGCTGGACGGCGGCGGGGAGCGGGCCGGGGCGGGGCGCGGCGACCTCATCGTCGCGGGGTGGCGCCGTCACCAGGAGGTGGCGTCGTCCAGCGACTGCTGCCAGTAGGTGACCTTGAGGGAGTCGTCCACGTAGACGCCCTTCTCCGGCAGCGACGGGTGGGCCCCGGCGCCGACGCTCCCGCTGCCGGAGGGGCCGCGGAAGTAGACGACCAGGGACGTGGCAGTGCGGCCGTTCGAGCCGTTGGTGCCGTCGGTGGAGGACAGGTCGACGGACGCGTAGCCGGACTCGCCGGGCTTCAGCGTGACGACGGCCTGCGGCTTCGACTCGGCGATGACCGGGGGCACGGACTGGTCCTCGCCGAACCGCACGGCCGGGTAGCCGTCGAGGTAGCAGGTGACGGGGCCGGTGTTGGTCACCGTGAGCAGCAGGTGGTTCACCGGGCGGTTGAGCGGGGCGGCGACCGTCTTGGTGTTGGCGGCCTGGCAGGTGGTCGGGGCGGCGGGCGCGGAAGGCGCGGCAGGCGCGGCAGGCGCGGCAGGCGCGGAGGTCATCGGCGCGGGGGTCTTCGGAACGGCGGCCGGGGTCTTGCCGGCCGCGCCGACGGACGTGGGGGCCGCCGGCGAGGCGGGTGCGGTGGCCCTAAGCGACGGGCCGGTGGACGTCGCGATGTCCCCGTTGTCGTTGCACGCGGCCAGCGAGAGGGCGGCGACCACGACGGTCGCGGCGACGGTGATCGGACGGGTGCGGGAGGTACGGACGGACATGAGGTCGCGCCCCTTTCGGCCTTCGGTCGGACGGTGCGTCCATCGGATGACCGAAGCCTGCGGAACCATCCGTCCCAGCCGCCACGTCTGACGGGGCGATAGGTAGGGTGGAACGGCGAACCGAGCTCTGACCAGCGCGACTTGGACGAGCCTGGAACGCCGGAACGGGACGCGGGGGGATCGGAGGGGACGGGTGTCGGAGGGCACGGGGACCGCGGAGGCGGAGGAGTTCGCGCGGTTGCTGAGCGGACTCAAGACCCGCTCGGGACTGAGTTACGGAACGCTGGCCAAGCGCCTGCACACGAGCACGTCGACGCTGCACCGCTATTGCAACGGCACGGCGCTGCCCAACGAGTACACGCCGGCGGAACGCTTCGCACGGGTCTGCCGGGCGACGCCGGAGGAGCTCGTGGAGCTGCACCGGAGCTGGATCCTGGCGGACGCGGCGCGGGCTCGTCGGAGTGCCCCGACCGCACCTCCCGAGGCCCACGCGGAGCCGGCCGTCGACGAGCCGGCCGTCGAGGAGCCTGCCGTCGAGGCGGCGGCGGAGTCCGCTCCGCCACGGCGCCGCCGGAACGCGCTGATCGCCTCCGCCGCGGCCGTCGCCGTGGTGGCCGCCGCAGTGATCGTCGTGCGCCCCGCGATCTGGGGTGCCGGCAGCGATGCGGACGGACGGCAGGAGACCGGCGCGACGGTGTCGGCTGGTCCGGCGGGTACGGCTACGGCTACGGCTACGGCGGATACGGCCACCGCACCGGAATCGCCCCTTCCCCTCCCCGCCGCCTCCACCGCCGCGGCCGCCGTCACGCCCGCGCCGCCGAGCCCCACCCCCACCGCCGACGCGCCGGCGCCGCTCACCGTCGGCATCCGCCCGTACGTCTACGCCGACCCGTGCAGCCAGCACTTCCTCGTCAACAGCGCGCCCGCCCAGGTCGGCCCGCCGGCCACCGAGCGCGACGCCCCGCGCTGGGCCGCCGCCTACGGCGCGGTCTCCTCCCGCGAACAGCAGGTCGCCCTCACCGTCCAGGGCACCGGAGCGGACACGGTCGTCCTGGAGGCGCTGCACGTGCGGATCACGGCCAAGGGCGCACCGCTCGCGTGGAACGACTACTCGATGGGGGTCGGCTGCGGCGGCGAGGTCGGGACCAAGTCCTTCGACGTCGACCTCGACCGGGGCAGTCCCGTGCTCACCGTCAAGGGCGGCCAGCGCGCATTCCCGTACAAGGTGAGCGCGTCCGACCCCGAGGTCTTCTACGTCACCGCGCACACCAAGGCGCACGACGTCCGCTGGGACCTGACGCTGGACTGGTCCAGCGGCGGCCGCCGCGGCACCGTCCGCATCGACAACGGCGGCACCCCCTTCCGCACCAGCGCCGACGTCAACCGCCCCGGCTACGACTACCCGCTGGGCTACACCGACTGGATCAAGCGGCGGCTGGACGGCTAGAACCGGTACGGAACCGCCCGGCGGTCACTCGCCGAGCTCGAAGGTGTCCGTCGCCACGCGGTACGGCCCGGAGGCGGCGGCCGAGGCCGGGTTCACCAGCACGACGAAGTCGGCGAGCGCGCTCTCCGAGGGCTTCCCGTCGGCGGTGCTCCCCGGCTCGGCCTCCCAGTCGATCAGGTGGACGACCACCGAGTGGTCGCCGTCCGCCAGGTCGAGCCGAACCGTGTCGGGCCACGGCTCACCGGCGACGGCCTCGATCCCGCTGAGACAGGCCACGCCCCGCGAGCGGAGGAGGTACGGCTTCGAGGACACGACGACGTACGCCGACTCGCGCTCGGTCAGCCGGGCGTCCGCGGCTGCGGAGCCGGCCCGGACCACGACGCCGAAGGCGCCGTCCGAGCGGATGTTGATCGGCACCAGCGCCCCGGCCCGGATGTGCCGGAGCCGGCCCTCCTCCTCCGACAGCTCCGGCTCCCAGCTCGCATGGTCGACCACCCCGGAGAACGCGGCCGGGCTCCACAGCGCGAGCATGCCCGCATCGGTGGCCACGGTCACGGGAGCGGCGGCGGGCCGGGGGTCGCTCATCGGGTTCTCCAAGATCCACGCAGCCCGAACCGGTCGGCACCGAGCCGGGCCATCCTGCCAGGGAGCCGGGCCGGCGCTCGCCCCGCCCCCTCCTTCCGGACCCGTCACCGGCGACGGTCCGGTCAGGCCTCCGCCGGCGGCGCTTCCACCGGTTGCGGGGTGAGGCGCTTGAGGCCCTTGCGGTCGTAGTAGCGCGTCATCGCGAAGCCGAAGGCCAGGGCGGCCGCGAAGCCGACCGCGATCATGATCCAGGCGCGGGTCAGCCCGGCGTCGGCGCGGGCGTCGAAGTAGAGGATGGCCCGGACGCCCGCGCTGAGCTGCCGCATCGGTTCGAAGGCGCCCAGGAAGCGGTAGAAGGCCGGGGTGGCCTCCAGCGGGATGGTCGCCCCGGAGGAGGGCAGGGCCAGGGCGATGAAGACGAACATCGACACCAGTTGCCCGATGCTGCCGAACGCCGCGTTGATGGCCTGGACGCCGAGGCCGACGGCGAGGCAGGCGCAGTAGGAGAAGATCCACAGCAGCGGGATGTGCGAGGCGTCCATGCCGAGCACGACGACGCAGGCCACCATGACCATCGACGTGGTCAGCACCGAGATCCCGGCGGTCATCACCATCTTCAGCACCAGCGTCCGGGTCCGGTCGATCGGGACGGTGGGCCGGCGGGTGTGCCAGGGGCCGATCTCGCTGTCGGCGTAGCCGAGGGCGGTGTCGACGCCGTTGTGGACCAGGTTTCCGCCGATGAACCCGGCGAGCACCAGCAGCAGCGTGTAGTAGAACGCGCTCAGTCCGAGGCCACTGTGCCTCCCGATCGGGTGGCCGACCTGGACCACTACCGTGACGGGATCGGCCAGCAGCAGCCGGGTGGTCGCGTCGGCCCCCGTCGCGGCCAGCTGTTTCCCGATGGTCAGCGAGGCCTGGTGGGCGGCGTTCTGGTTGATCTGGGACGCGAGCGAGGAGCCGAGACTGCCCACGCCCGGGTTGGTCAGCACGGTGATGGTGGGCCGCGACGTCGCACCCGACGTGGTCAGCGCCCCGACCGAGGCCGTGAAGTCCTCCGGGATCACCAGCACGCCGTAGACCTTGCCGGAGGCCAACTGGTCCTGCGCCTCGGCCCGCCCGACCTGCCGCCACTCCACCGAGCCCGCGGGGGACGCCGCGACGACCGCCCCCGTCACCTGCGCCCCGAGGTTCTGCTGCTGCCCGGGCAGCGGTGCGCCGGTGTCCGCGTCCACCACGGCGACCGGCAGGCGGTGCAGGTTGCCGTTCGGATCGAGGATGCTGCCCATGTAGAGCAGCGACAGCCCCAGCGCGACCAGCGCCGCGAGCACGGACGGGACCAGCCACAGCATCGGCCGTCGCAGCAGGGCGCCGACGCGCACCTGCGGGCGGGCGCCGTGGGACGGGGCGTTCGGGGAGGGCACGGTGGACCACGCTAGAACGACGCCGCACCGGTTCGGCGGCGCGACACGACGGCGATGGTCCGCGGTCGGCTGATCACCAGCAAGCAACCGCATCAATCAGGTCACATCTAGAACATCGTATGATGACCCAACTCCCGCGCTACGCGCGAAGAGTTCCATAGATGTTCCATTTGCCCGATTCATCTCCCGCTTCACACGCACGGAGCCACCCTCATGGACAACCTGTCCACCGTCGACGTCGACGGCGCGATAGAGACCCGCGGTATCGAACCCGTCCCCGACCACGAGCGCGGGGGCAGAGTCCGGGAGCTCTTCCCGACCTGGGTCGCGGCGAACATCAGCGTCCTGCTGCTCACCATGGGTGCCGCCCTGGTCGTGTTCAACCAGCTGAACTTCTGGCAGGTCCTGATCGTCGCGGCGTGCGCCGCGCTCGCCTCTTTCGGCATGGTCGGCGTGCTGTCGGTCTCCGGCAAGTGGGGCGGGGCGCCGGGCGCGACCCTCTCGCGGGCCACCTTCGGGGTGCGCGGCAACCTGTTCCCCGGCGCGATCCTCTGGATCGCCCGGTTCGGCTGGGAGACGATCAACGCCGTCACCGGCGCCTACGCCGTGCTGACCGTCCTCGACCTGATGTTCGGCGTCAAGAGCAACACCGCGCTGATCGTGATCACGCTGTTCGCCTTCGTCGCCTGCACCTTCCTGGTCTCCGGCATGGGCCGCAAGGCGCTGAACGTCTGCAACACCTGGTCGACGTACCTCTTCGGCCTCTTCAGCGTCCTGGTGCTGGGCTACCTGATCGCGACCATGAAGTGGAGCGAGGTCTTCGCCAAGCCCGCGGGCACCACCGCGATGATGGTCGCCGGCATCGGGACCATCGCCGCCGGCGGCATCAGCTGGGTCCCGACCGGTCCCGACTTCGCCCGCTACCTGCCGCACGCCGCGTCCGGCAAGAAGATCGTCGGCGTGACGGTCTCCGGCGCCGGCCTGGTCATGGTGCCGATGGTGCTGATGGGCGCCGTCATGGCGGTGGCCTCCCCCGGCCTGGCCGAGGCCGCGGACCCGGTCTCCTTCCTCGGCGACCTGCTGCCGACCTGGCTGGCCGTGCCCTACCTGCTCACCGCGATCGTGGGCATGCTGCTGATCAACAGCCTCTCCATGTACTCGGCCGGCTTCACCGCGCAGACCATGGGCGTCAAGCTCCCGCGCGCCCTGGCCGTCAGCATCAACGCCGTGATCTCGCTGGTCGGCGGCCTGCTGCTGATGCTGGTCGCCAAGAGCTTCCTGGGCTCCTTCATCACCTTCCTGATCCTGCTCGCCGTCTCCTTCTCGGCCTGGATCGGCGTCTACGCGGTGGACATGTACCGCCGCCGGTCGCGCGCGGTGCGCTACGACGCCGCCGCGCTGATGGACACCAGCAGGAACAGCCGCTACTGGTACGCGGGCGGCTTCTGCTGGCAGGCGATGGTGTCCTGGGTGCTCGCGCTGCTCTTCGGGCTCGCCTTCACCAAGTGCGACTGGTTCGCCGGCCCGCTCTCCGGCACCCCGGTCGGCAAGTACGGGCTCGCCTGGGCGGCGACCATCGTGATCTCCGCCGTGATCATGGCCGTGCTCCCCGAGCCCCGGGAGAACACCCCCGCCGGGCAGCCCGCCGACATCCAGGCGGAGCAGCCCGAGAAGGTCACCGCCTGACCGCACTCCAGAACACCCCCGGACCGCCCGGGCACCGACTCCCCCGAGCCGGCGCCCGGGCGGTCCGGCTTTCCCCCGCTCAGGTACGACCCGGAGCCGAACGTGCGGTGGTACTCGTGCGTACGAGCCGGTGCTTCCGGTCGTGTCGGAGGTCCAGGCCGATGTCGAGGATCGGCGAGGAGTGCGTCAGGGCTCCGACCGAGAGGTAGTCGACACCCGCCTCGGCGTACGCGCGGACCGTGTCGAGGGTCAGGCGGCCGGAGGACTCCAGCATCGCCCGGCCGTCGACCAGGGCCACCGCCTCGGCTGTCTCCGCCGGGGTGAAGTTGTCCAGGAGGATCAAGTCCGCGCCGGCCTCCAGGACTTCGGCGAGCTGAGTGAGGGTGTCGACCTCCACCTCGATCGCGAGGCCGGGAAAGCTTTCGCGGACGAGCGTGAAGGCCTCGGCCACGCCGCCCGCCGCCACCACGTGGTTGTCCTTGACCAGGGCCGCGTCCGAGAGGGACATGCGGTGGTTGACGCCGCCGCCGCAGCGGACCGCGTACTTCTCCAGGGAGCGCAGGCCCGGGGTCGTCTTGCGGGTGTCGCGGACCTCGGCCCTGGTGCCGTCGAGTGCGTCCGCCCAGGCGCTGGTGGCCGTCGCGATGCCCGAGAGGCGGCAGAGGAGGTTGAGGGCGCTGCGCTCGGCGGTGAGCAGGTCGCGGGTGCGGGCGGTGACCGAGAGGAGTTTCCGGCCCGCCTCGACGCGGTCGCCGTCCTCGACGTGGCGCTCGACCTCGAAGGTGTCCGTGCAGACCACTGAGAGCACTGCTTCGGCGATGTGGATCCCGGCGACGGTGCCCGCCTCGCGCGCGGTGAAGTCGCCTGTCGCCACGGCCTCTTCGGGGACCGTCGCGAGCGTGGTGACGTCCACGCCCCGGGCCAGGTCCTCCGCGAGTGCCGTGCGCGCGATGTCCTCGACCTCGACCGGGTCCAGGCCCGCGTCCTTGAGGAGCCGGGCGAGGACGGGGTCAAGGCCGCCCGCCTCACCGCAGTCGTCGCTGCGGCCGTCGGCCGGGAGGAGGGGAAGGTCAAAGGTGCTCACGGTCATACCTCCTGGAGAAGGGGAGGAACGGTAGGGGGGAATTCCGTGGTGTCCGTGGTGTGGACCGCGAGCGAGCGGTCCGACTGCAGCCGGACGACCAAGTGGCGGCGCCAGTCGGCGTCTTCGCGGTCCGGGTGGTCCTTGCGCCAGTGGCAGCCGCGGGTCTCCTCGCGGAGTCGGGCCGCGGCGACCAGGGCGCGGGCCACGCACAGGAGGTTCGTCGCCTCCCAGGCCTCGACGCCGGGGACGGCCGGCTCGCGGTCGTCGGGGGCCTCGGTGTCCGCGTCCGCCCTGATGGCTTCGAGGTGCGCGGCCGCCTCGGCGAGGCTCGCCGCGGAGCGGATCACTCCGGCGCCCCTCGTCATGATCCGCTGGATCGCGAGGCGGGTCTCGGGGGCCAGGAGCGGGAGCGTGGTGCCCTCGGGGATCACCGGGTCGGTGTGCTCGCGCGCGGTCGCCGTGATGTCGTCCGCGATGCGTTCCGCGAAGACCAGGCCCTCGAGGAGGGAGTTGGAGGCGAGGCGGTTGGCGCCGTGGACCCCGGTGCACGCGACCTCGCCGCAGGCGTAGAGGCCGGGGACCGTGGTGCGGCCACGCAGGTCGGTCCGTATGCCACCCGACGCGTGGTGGGCGGCCGGAAAGACGGGAATCGGCTCCGTGACCGGGTCGATGCCGTGGCTGCGGCAGACGGCGAGGATCGTGGGGAAGCGGCTCTCCCACATCTCCGCGCCGAAGTGACGGGCGTCCAGGTACACGTGCTCGGTGCCGTGGAGCTGCATCTGGCGCGTGATGCCCTTGGCGACGATGTCGCGGGGGGCGAGTTCGGCCAGTTCGTGCTGCCCGAGCATGAACCGGGTGCCCGTCGCGTCGACCAGGTGGGCGCCCTCACCCCGTACCGCCTCGGACACCAGGGGCTGCTGGCCCCCCGCGCCCGGCCCCAGGTAGAGGACCGTGGGGTGGAACTGGACGAATTCGAGGTCGGCGATGTCGGCTCCGGCGCGCAGGGCGAGTGCCACGCCGTCTCCGGTGGAGACCGAGGGGTTGGTCGTCGCGGAGTAGACCTGGCCGATGCCGCCCGTCGCGAGGACGACGGCCGGGGCGCGGACCGCGCCGACGCCGTCGTGCCGGCCCTCGCCCATGACGTGCAGGGTGACGCCGGCCGTACGGCCTTCGGCGTCCGTCAGCAGGTCCAGGACCAGGGCGTTCTCGATCGTCCGGACCACTGCGGCACGGACCGCTTCGACCAGGGCGCGGGAGACTTCCGCGCCCGAGGCGTCGCCGCCCGCGTGGACGATGCGGCGGCGATGGTGGCCGCCCTCACGGGTGAGCTGGAGGTCGCCCTCGGGCGAGGTGTCGAAGTGGGCGCCGGCGGCGATGAGGCGGCGTACCGCGTCGGGACCCTCGGTGACCAGGGCGCGGACCGCGCTCTCGTCGCAGAGTCCGGCCCCCGCGACCAGCGTGTCGGCCAGGTGCTGCTGAGGGGAGTCGCCCTCGCCGAGCGCGGCCGCGATGCCGCCCTGGGCCCAGCGGGTGGAGCCGTCGTCCAGGCGGGCCTTGGTGACGACGACGGTGCGCAGGCCGGCTGCCGTGCAGCGGAGGGCCGCGGTGAGGCCCGCCACGCCGGAGCCGACGACCACGACGTCCGCGTCGATCGACCAGCCCGGGGCCGGTGCGTGCAGGCGTATGCCGGTCGCGGTCGGTGTTCCGGTTCCTGTTGCGGTCATTCGGTGCCCCCTCGAGATTGTTTCTAAATCAGAAACACGCGGTGGATGCTAGTGTTTCTGATAACGAAACACAAGGAGGACCATGCCGACACCGCGCCCAGGAACACCGGTTCGTGGATCGACGACCGGCCGTCCGATCATGGCCGCGATGGACCTCTTCGGCCGTCGGTGGGCGCTGCGCATCATCTGGGAGCTGCGGGCCGGTCCGCTCGGTGCGCGGGCGCTGCTGGCACGGTGCGCAGGCATGTCGTCCAGCGTCCTCTACCAGCGACTTCGCGAACTCTCGTCAGGCGGGATCATCGCCCCCTCGGCCGATGGCTACGAGCTCACTCGGCTGGGGACGGAGCTCGGCGACGCTCTCCGGCCGCTCGGCGAATGGGCGGCCACCTGGGCGCAGGCGCAAGAGCAGGACGATCGGGGTCCTGCGGGGGCATGAAGGCCGTCCCGGCAGGCTTCGTGCACCGCAGCCACGGCGAACCCACCCGACCGGGGCGGGCGCTCAGGCTCGGCGGGCGTGGGACGTGAGGCGGTCGGCCAGGGCGAGGACGAGGTCGCGCAGTTCGGCGGGGCGGTCGATGACGAAGGGGCGGTCGAGGGCGGCGAGGACCGCCGGGAGCCAGTCGAGGCGCTCCACCCGCAGCTCGACACGGCGCCAGCACTCGGCCGTCTCCTCCTCCCCCTCCTCCTCCAGGATCGCGACGGCGGCGGGGAGGTGAGCGCGGATCTGCTCGACCGTTCCGTGGATCCGTACGGTCACCTCGTGCCGGTAGTCGGCCGTGGCGAAGGCCGACAGCACCCGCTGGGCCGGATCGGGGCCCTCGGGCGCCTCGAACGAGCCGGGCAGGGGCCTGGCGTCCGCGATGCGGTCGAGCCGGAAGGTACGGCCCTCGCCGAGCCGGGCGTCCTGGCCGGTGACGTACCAGCGGCCCGCGTGGGCGACGATCCCGTACGCGTGGAGCGTGCGGTCGCTGCGGCGCCCGTCGCGGTCGGTGTAGCGGATCGAGAGCGGGCGGCGGTGGCGCACGGCGTCGGCGACGGTGAGCAGGACCTCGGCGTCCGGGGTCTCGAACTCACCGGGCCGGTCCGTGAAGGCGAGGGCTTCCATGAGCGTGTCGAGCCGGCGGGCGACGTGCTTCGGCAGCACCCGCCGGATCTTCGCCGCCGCCGTCTCGCCCGCCGTGCGCTCCGCCGCCGCCAGGCCCGTTCGACGGCCGGCGACCAGGCCGAGCAGCACGGCCAGTGCCTCGTCGTCGTTGAGCATCAGCGGAGGCAGGCGGTAGCCGGGGGCGAGCCGGGGGCGAGCCGGTACCCGCCGTAGCGGCCGCGCACCGATTCCACGGGCACGTCCAGGTCGATCAGTTGGTCCACGTACCGCCGCACGGTGCGCCCCTGGACACCGAGCCGCTCGGCGAGTTCGGCCACGGTGCGGGTGCCGCCCGACTGCAGCAGCTCCAGGAGCGTGAGGACGCGGCCGGTGGGTCGGGGCATGTTCGCAGCCTAACGCGAATAGTGGACCGATTCTGTCCCCTATTTCTCCTAGCCTGCGACGTACAAACCCGTGCACGCCTCGTGCACACCTTCCGAACGGCCGAGGAGCCCGCCATGGAATTCGTCTCGATCCGCATCATCACCGCCGACGTCGCGCGCCTCGTCGACTTCTACGAGCGGGCCACCGGGGCCCGGGCGGCGTGGGCCACCGAGGACTTCGCCGAGATCGCCGTCGGGGGCGCGACCCTCGCGATCGCCGGCACCCGCACCGTCCCGCTGTTCGCCCCGGGCTCCGCCCGGCCGGCGGCCAACGACAGTGTGATCACCGAGTTCCTGGTCGACGACGTGGACCTCGTCCACGAGAAGCTGACCTCCTTCGTCACCGACTTCGTCGCCGGGCCCACCACCATGCCGTGGGGCAACCGGTCGCTGCTGCTCCGCGACCCCGACGGGAACCTCGTCAACTTCTTCACCCCCGTCACCCCCGCCGCCATCGCACGGCGAAAGGACGGCAAATAGGATTGCGCACCGCCCCCGTGAGCTGGCACGGTTTCAGCGCTTCGACGTGCGAAGCGTTCCGACGACCACGGGGGGCCGTCCATGACCACGTCCGTGCCGCCGGGCGGCCTCGCGGCCGGGTACGAGCGGCCGCCCTACTGGCAGCCGCCGGTGCCGCGGCGGCCACCGCGGGACTGGGTGCTCGACGTGGTGCTGCCCTGGCGGCTGGCGAGCCGGTTGTACGGGCCCTACCGGATGATGCGGATGTCGGCCTCCGGGGTCGCGTCGCTGGCGGGGGCGGAGCTGCTGGATCCGATGCTGCAGCCGGTGGTCACGCAGCTGGTGGCGCAGACGCTCGACCCGCTGGTGGAGCGGCTCATGCTGGCCCGGGCGCTGCTCGGCCTCGGCCTGGTCCTCTTCGTCGTGCGGGTGGCGAACGGCGCCTCCGCCAACGAGCTGTTCCTGGACTCGTTCGGGGACAGCATCGTGATGCTGCTCAGCGGGCCGGCCGCGCTGCTGCTCGCCTGCGTGCCGCTGGTGCTGCTGGCCCGGAGCGGCACCAGGCGGCGGGTGGCGCGCCTGGTGGCCCGGCCGGTGTTCACCGGTGTGGCCACGTTCGCGGCGTTCCTGGTGATGATGAAGTCCGATGCCAACGCGTACATCGGCAACACGGTCGGGCTGAACCTGCTGGTGGCGATCTGGCTGCCGGCGTTCACCCTCCCGTCGGTGTACCTGATGCACCGCAACTCCTTCGCCGTGGGCGGGCACCCGCTGGTGCGGCCGTTGGTCGCGGTGCTGCTGGTCTGGCTCACCCTGCTCGGGCACGTCACCCTGGTCGACACCAAGCACACGTCGACGCACGACGCGGCCTCGGTGGCCGGACTGCTGGCCGGGCCGGTCGCGGTGACGGTCACCGCGGTGATCGAACTGGTGCGGCTGAGGTACCGTCACCGGGTCGGCTTCCGCGGGCCGTTGCCGCCTCGCCCCCCCCCCGCGAGAACCGCGCGGCCCGGCGGGAACCCGGTAGCGTTGGCCCTGCCCACCCCGGAAGGAGCCACGCCGTGACCACGCCCGCCTTCCCGCTGGAGCCCACCCCGATCCACGTGCCCGACGAGGTCCTAGCCGACCTCCGCGCCCGTCTCGCCTCGACCCGGCCGCCGGCGGACGAGGGCAACGAGCACTGGTCCTACGGCGTCCCGGCCGGCTACCTCCGCGAGCTGGTCGCCCACTGGCGGGACGGTTACGACTGGCGCAAGGCCGAGGCCGCGATCAACGTCCACGAGCACTACGTGGCGAAGGTCTCCGGCGTCCCGGTGCACTTCCTGCGCGAGGCCGGCCGCGGCCCGCGCCCGGTCCCGCTGATCCTCACCCACGGCTGGCCGTGGACGTTCTGGCACTGGTCGAAGGTGATCGGGCCGCTCGCCGACCCGGCGGCCTTCGGCGGGGACCCGGCCGACGCGTTCGACGTCATCGTGCCGTCCCTGCCCGGCTTCGGCTTCCCCGGGCCGCTCACCGGCTTTCCGGACGTCAACTTCTGGAAGGTCGCCGACCTCTGGCACACCCTGATGACCGAGACCCTGGGGTACGGGACGTACGCCGCCGGGGGCTGCGACATCGGCGCGCTCGTCTCCAGCCAGCTCGGCCACAAGTACGCCGACGAGCTGTACGGCATCCACATCGGCTCCGGCCTGCCGCTCGACTTCTTCAACGGTCCCCGCGCCTGGGACTTCGCCCGGAACCGGCCCCTCACCGACGACCAGCCCGCCGACGTCCGCGCGCGCATCGTCGAGCAGGACCACCGCTGGGCGTCGCACCTCGCCGTGCACGTGCTCGACGGTGCCACCCTGGCCCACGGGCTGAGCGACTCGCCCGCCGGGCTGCTCGCCTGGCTGCTGGAGCGGTGGAACGCCTGGAGCGACAACGGCGGCGACGTCGAGTCCGTCTTCAGCAGGGACGACCTGCTCACGCACGCCACGATCTTCTGGGTGAACAACTCCATCGCCACGTCGATGCGTTACTACGCCAACGCCAACCGCTACCCGTGGTCCCCCGCCCACGACCGCGCCCCGGCTGTGGAGGCCCCGGTCGGCCTCACCTTCGTCACGTACGAGAACCCGCCGGGCGTCCACACCGCGGACGAGCGCGTCCGGGCGTTCGAAACCGGCCCGCAGGCCGCCTGGTTCAACCACGTCAACGTCAACGCCCATGACCACGGCGGCCACTTCATCCCCTGGGAGAACCCCGACGCCTGGGTGGACGACCTGCGCCGGACGTTCCGCGGCCGCCGGCCCTGAACGCCCCGGCGGGCTCAGGTGCCGTCGTTCAGGTCGGCGCGCGTCCGCAGGAACGCGAGGTACTCGGGGGCGTCCTCCGCGAAGATCTCCGGCCCGCCGCCCATGTACGCCCTGGTCAGCTCGTCCGCGGCCCGGTCGTGGTCACCCAGCTCGAACGCGGTCTGGCCCAGGCGCAGGTGGACGTAGGGGTTCCCGAGTCCTCCGGGGCACTGGACGGCGTTGTGGAAGCACTTGTGCGACTTGTCGTACACCCTGGTCCGGAAGTGGACGTCCCCGATCGCGACGTAGATCCAGGTCGAGGCCGCCCACTGCCGGGGATCGCCGGGCAACAGCCGCAGCGCTTCGAGGTAGCGCTGCTTGGCTTCGTCGAGCTCGCCCATCCCGGCGAGGGCGTCGCCCTCCCGGCACAGGTCGTCGATCTCGGCGCCGACGTCGGCGGGCAGTTGCACCGTTGTCCCCTCTCAAGACTCACACGCGGTGCCCATCCTCCCCTGAGCTATGTGCCGGGGACGTCCGGGGTCCGGGTGGACGGGCGGGCACGCACGACCGGGAGGGCGGAGAGGACGGCCGCCGTCGCGGCACCGAGGGCGGCCAGGGCGAGGACCGTCCAGAGCGACGGGGCCCGCGCGATGCCCGCGCCGATGCCGCCCAGCTCGCCCTGGCGGTCGATCAGCCACCGGACGAGCGGGATGCCGGCGGCCGCCCCGGCGGCGACCGTGGGCAGGGCGATGGCCGTGCCGCGAACGGCCAGCACGACGGCGGACTGGCCCGGGGTCAGGCCGAGCGCCCGCAGCAGGCCGAGGTCGCGGCGCCGCTCGTGGAAGCCCGCCGCGGCCGTGGTGAGCAGTTCCACCAGGCAGATGAGGGCGAGCAGGAGCAGCAGCCCGACCACGCTGGCCCGCAGCGCGCCGGGTCGGGTGACGGGGCCGGCCGGGAGGCGCAGCT
This sequence comes from Kitasatospora sp. NPDC059722, assembly GCF_042733235.1. Classification (NCBI taxonomy): domain Bacteria; kingdom Bacillati; phylum Actinomycetota; class Actinomycetes; order Kitasatosporales; family Streptomycetaceae; genus Kitasatospora; species Kitasatospora sp. NPDC059722. The sequence goes on along the minus strand of NZ_JBHWGD010000004.1, from coordinate 121,886 downwards.
CGACCTGCCCGGCGAGTCCGGCGCGGGCGGGGAGGTCGCGCTGAACCTCGGCCGGGTCGTGGCCGGGGCGCAGCGCGAGCTGCCAGAAGTCGGGGCGGGTGGGGTCGCCGGGCCGGTCGAGGGTGTCGAAGCCGGTGGAAAGGACGCGGCCGCCGTGCTCGGGTTCGAGGTCGCGCCCGACGACGTGCAGGATGCGCGGGGTGCCGCCGGTGGTGACGCGCACCCACTGGCCGACCTTGGCGCCGAGCAGGTCGAGGGCGCCCTGGCCGGCGACGGCCTCGTCGGTCGCGCGGATCGCCCGGCCCTCGACGACGGTGTACGGGTAGGGCGCGTCGGTGGTGCCGACGGCGCGCAGGGTGAGCGTCGCGGACTGGCCGGGCGCGAGGGCCTGCATCTCGCTGCCGGGGTAGGCGCCGCGGATGGCGGGGTCGGCGGCCAGGGCGGCGGCGAGCCCAGCGTCGTCCGGCGTGCGTTCGGGGCTGGCCCGGCGGGCCGTGACGGACGGGGCGGTGACGCCGCCGTCGGGCCGGGTGACGGCGTCGAGCGTGGCCCAGGTGCTCAGGGCCAGGGTGGCGGCGACGACCGGGACGGTGAGCCGGACGGCGCTGACGACCAGGCCGGAGCGCCGGCGCAGCACGCCGCCGAGGCCGAGGACGAGGGCGGGCGGCAGCCGCCGCAGCGGGCCGAGGCGGACCGGGCGAGCCGTCATGGCGGGCGGTCGGGTGCCGTCGGTCGGCGGGACGGGGGCGACCCGGGCGGCGCGCAGTGCGGGCAGGGCGGCGGCGGCACCGACGGAGACGAGCGCGGCGGCCATGACGCCGATGGTGGCGGCGGTGCCGCCGGGGACGAGCCGGTGGAGGACGTCCGTCCCGCCGCCGAGGGCCGGGACGGCGCGCGCGGCGATCGCGGCGCCGCCCGCGCCGAGCAGGACGCCGGTGCCGGCCAGGAGCAGTTGTTCGGCGATGAACATCCAGGCGACCTGGCCGGCGGTGAAGCCGAGCGCCTTGAGCAGGGCGATGTCGCCGGTCCTGGTGCGGATCCGGCCGCCGGCCGCGCCGGCCACCGCGAGGGCGGCGGAGAGCAGCGCGGCCAGGCCGCAGAGCCCGAGCAGGAGGCCGGCGAGCCGGTCGTCCTGCTGCCGCGCGTCGCGGGCGTCGAGCCAGGTGGTGATCCGGGAGACCCGGTCGGCGCCGAGGAGGCTGACCGCCCGCTGGGCGGTGTAGGCGGCGTCGAAGGGGTGGGCGAGGCGCAGTCCGAGGGTGAGGCCCTGGGCCGCCCGGTCCGGCTGGACGAGGTCGAGGGTGGCGGGCAGGGTCCAGCCGAGGTCGTAGCCGGCGGCCTGGCTGGGCAGTTGGTCGGGGCTGTCGGCGATGCCGAGGACGCGCAGTTCGACCGGGCCGCCGTGGCCGTCGAGGACGGTCAGGCGGTCCCCGGGGCGGGCCCAGGCGGCGTCGGCCGCGGACTGTTCGAGCACGATGCCGTGGCTGTCGGACGGGTCGAGCCAGCTGCCGGAGCGCAGCAGCGGGCGGGGCGCGTCCGGGGTGTCGCCGCGCAGCACGAGCGTGGTGCGGTCGGTGGGGCCCGCGGTGGCGGCGCCGTCGGGGCGGCGGCCGACGAGGGTGGTCTCGGCCGTGTGCTGGGGCGGTGAGACGGCGACGACGCCGGGTTCGCGCGCGAGCAGGGCGGCGGACGGTTCGTCGCCCCCGGCCTGGGCGCTCTCGGCCCCGGCGGCCCCGACGGCCCCGGCGGCCTGGGCGGCCTGGGCGGTCGCGGACGGCCGCAAGTCGAGACGGACGTCGGGCGATCCGGCGGCCTGGAACTGGCGCTGCCACGGGTCGGCGGCGGCGCCGAGCAGGGCTCCGGCGAGCAGGAGGGCCGCGGCGGTGCCGCCGGTGGCAAGGACGACGAGCAGGGCGTGGACGCGGTGCGAGCGCAGGTCGGCGCGGATCCAGCGGAGGAGGGCGCGCACCGGCTCAGCCGCCGAAGTCGATGATGTCGCGGACCCCGATGGCGCCGCGCCGCGCGGCCGGGGGCTCCTCGACCCGGGCGTCGTCGGCGATCCGGCCGTCGAAGAGGCTGACGACGCGGTCGGCGGTGCTGGCGGCCCGGGCGTCGTGGGTGACGAGCACGATCGTGGTGCCCTGCTCGTGGTAGCGGGTGAGCAGGGCGAGGACGTCGCGGGTGCTGCGGCTGTCGAGGTTGCCGGTGGGCTCGTCGGCGAGGAGCAGGTCGGGCCGGTTGACCAGGGCGCGGGCCAGGGCGACGCGCTGGCGTTCGCCGCCGGAGAGTTCGCCGGGCCCGGCGGCGGCCTTGTGGGCGAGGCCGAGCTCCTCCAGGAGTTCCTGGCGGCGTTCGCGGGCGGTGCGGGCGGGCAGGCCGGCGAGGACGGCGGTCAGTTCGATGTTGTCGGCGACGGAGAAGTCGGAGAGGAGGTTGCCGCTCTGGAAGACGATGCCGTAGTGGCGCCGGCGCAGGCGGGCCCAGGCGGCCTCGCGCAGCGCGTCGACCCGGCGGCCGTCGAGCCGCAGCTCGCCCTCGTCGGGGCGCAGCAGGCCGGCGAGGAGGTGCAGCAGGGTGGACTTGCCGGCGCCGGAGGGGCCGGTGACGGCGACGAACTCGCCCCGGTCGATCCGCAGGCTGATGCCGCGGACGGCGGGTATCAGGGTCGAGCCGCTCAGGTGCGAGCGCACCAGGGCGTCGGCGGCCAGCAGCGGCGGTATCGGCTCCGAGCCGCTCACGTGAGTTCCTCCTGGCAACGCTCCAGCCAGTCGAGGTCGGCCTGCAGGTGCAGGACGGCGCCCTCGATCAGCAGCAGCGAGGTCCGGTTGCCGCGTTCGGTGGCGGCCAGTTTGTTGAGTCCGCGCATCGTGTTGATGCAGTGCCGGCGCTGGTTGTTGATCAGCGTCAGCCGGTCGGCGAGGTCGGTGCCTTCGGCGAGGATCAGCTTCATGAAGAACTCGTCCCTGACCCTCGGCCCTTCGGTGGGGGCCTCGAACCAGCCGGCGAGTTCCGCGGTGCCCTTCTCGGTGATCTCGTAGACCTTCTTGTCCGGTCTGCCCTCCTGCGTCACCTCGGTGCCGCGGATCAGTCCGGACTTCTCCAGTCGGCTCAGGGTCACGTAGATCTGGCCGATGTTCGGCTGAGGGTACGCCGCGCCGAAGGTCTGCTCAAGCCCCTGCTTGAGCTCGTACCCGTAGGCGGGCTGCCGGGCCAGCAGCGCCAGCAGCTGATGGCGCACCGGGCGTCACCTCTTCCTTGGTCTTCCGTCGTCGCTGGTTACACCTCGGTCACACAGTACGGGCAGGTGGGCGCCGTTGAGCAGGGAGGCCGTATAAAGGGACGTGCGTCGGCGCCCCACCCGCGCCGACCCGATGAAGGAGCTCCATGGCAGACCGGCCGCCCACCGGGCCCCACGCGGGCCGCCGTCGCGTGACGCGCGCGCTGGTGGGCGGGGCGGCGGTGCTCGCGGCCGGGGGCGCGTCCGCCTGGTACGGCCTGGCCGGGCGCTCGCACGCGGCGGGCGATCCGCAGGGCGTCGGGCCGGTCACGCTGGCCACCGGCCGGGACACCACGCACTACCTGGGCGGGCTGCTGGCCGACTGGAACGCCGAGCACCCGGACCAGCCGGCCGAGCTGGTCGAGCTGCCCGCGGCGGCGGACGAGGTGCACGCCCAGCTGGCCGGGGAGCTGTCGGCCGGCGGCAGCCGTTTCGACGTGCTCAACATCGACGTCGTGTGGACGGCCGAGTTCGCGGCCCGCCGCTGGACGGCGGCGCTGGACGAGGCGGAGTTCGCGCTGGACGGCCTCCTGCCGCCGGTCGTCGGCACCGGGCGGTACGACGGGCGGCTGTACGCGGTGCCGTTCGTCGCCAACGCCGCCCTGCTGTACTACCGCAGCGACGTGCTGGCCGCCGCCGGCGAGCAGCCGCCCACGACGTGGGACGAACTGGCGCGGCAGGCCAGGACGCTGGCGCCCGCGCACGGACTGGGCGGGTACGCGGGCCAGTTGAGCCCGTACGAGGGGCTGGCCGTCAACGCGCTGGAGGCCATACGCTCGGCGGGCGGGGACCTGCTGGCGGGCGACGGCTCGGTCGTGGTGGACAGCCCGCAGGCCCGGGCCGGGCTGGAGTTCCTGGCCGGGGGCGTGCGCGACCGGTGGATCCCGCCCGAGGTGCTCGGCTACCAGGAGGAGGAGTCCCGCGCGGCGTTCGAGCGCGGCGGCCTGCTCTTCCTGCGGAACTGGCCGTACGTCTACCACGAGGTCGCCACGGCCGGCTCGCCGATGGCGGGACGGTTCGGCGTGGTGCCGCTGCCGGGGCCGCACGGGCCGGGCAGCGGCGTGCTGGGCGGGTCGGGGCTGGCGGTCAGCCGGTTCTCCCGGCACCAGCGCACCGCGCGGGCGCTGATCGGCTACCTGACGAGCCGCCGCGCGCAGTCCCGCGTGCTGACCGACGGCGGACTGCCGCCCGTACGGGCGGACCTCTACACGGATCCGGAGCTGACGGCCCGCTTCCCGTACCTGCCGGTGCTCCGCACGGCGATCCTGGCGGCGGGGGCGCGCCCAAGCGTGCCGCAGTACCAGCAGCTGAGCCTCGCGTTCAGCGAGTCGGCGTTCGAGGTCGTGTCGGGCCGCCGGAGCGCCGATGCGGCGCTGCCCCGGCTGGCGGCCGACCTGCGCGCCATCGTCGGCTGAGCCTTCGCGCCGGCCGTCTTCGGGGGCGTTCCCCCGGTTCGTGAGCACCTACTCGCGAGTACCTAACACATATCTATGTCGAGCCGGTCTGGCTCGTTCGTAATCCCTGGAAAACCCTTTCGAAGCGGGGTCTTAACAGCGGACGTCTCTGCCTGCTATACCTAACGCGAATGCATAACCGTTGGAGTAGCGAGATGCCCCACACCCTCCCCGACGGCGACGCGGCCGCCTTGCCGCGCGCTCGGTCACACGCCCTCATCGCCCCCGCCGCCCGTCCCTGGTGGCGCGACGCGGTGATCTACCAGATCTACGTGCGCAGCTTCCGCGACGCCGACGGCGACGGCGTCGGCGACCTCGCCGGCGTCCGTGAACGCCTGCACCACGTGCGGCAGTTGGGCGCCGACGGCGTCTGGCTCAACCCGTTCTACGTCTCGCCCCAGCACGACCACGGCTACGACATCGCCGACCACTGCGCCGTCGACCCGGTCTACGGGGACCTCGCCGAGTTCGACCGCCTGGTGGCGGACTGCCGCCTGCTCGGCCTCAAGCTCGTCCTGGACGTCGTACCCAACCACTGCTCCAGCGAGCACCCGTGGTTCCGGAAGGCGCTGGCCAACGGCCCCGGCAGCCCCGAGCGGGCCCGGTTCCACTTCGCCGAGGGCCGCGGCGAGCACGGCGAACTGCCGCCCAACAACTGGCGGGCCATGTTCGGCGGCCCCGCCTGGAGCCGCGTCACCGAGCCCGACGGGCGGCCCGGCCAGTGGTACCTGCACCTGTTCACCCCGGAACAGCCGGACTTCAACTGGCGCGACCCCGACGTCGGCGCCCACTTCGAGGAGATCCTGCGGTTCTGGCTGGACCGCGGCGTCGACGGCTTCCGGATCGACGTCGCGGCCGGGCTCTACAAGCACCCCGACCTGCCCGACTCCCCCGACCCGGACGTCGACGAGCGCACCCGCGACTCGGTCAACCCGCTGGCCTGGAACCAGCCCGAGGTGCACGGCGTGTGGCGCCGGTGGCGGGCGGTCTGCGAGGAGTACACCGCCCGCGACGGCCACGAGCGCCTCCTCGTCGGCGAGGCCTCCGTGCCCACCCCGGCCGAACAGGCGCTGTACGTGCGGCCCGACGAACTGCACCAGGCCTTCTTCTTCCACCTGCTGCACGCGCCGTGGGACCTCGCGCACTTCCACCGGGTGATCGACGACGCCGTGCGGGACATCACCGCCACCGGCTCGACCGTCACCTGGGTGCTCAACAACCACGACCAGGTCCGCACGACGACCCGCTTCGCCGGCCAGGACCCCGCCTCGGGCCCCGCCCGGGCCGCGGCGGCCGCCCTGCTGATGCTCGCCCTGCCCGGCGCCGCCTACATCTACCAGGGCGAGGAGCTCGGGCTGCCCGAAGTCCTCGACCTGCCGGACGAGTTGGTCACCGACCCGATCTTCCGTCGGACCGGCAGCCGCACCGGCATCCGCGACGGCTGCCGGATCCCGCTGCCGTGGTCGGGCACCGAGGCGCCGTTCGGGTTCAGCCCGCCGGACGCCCCGGCCGCGCCCTGGCTGCCGCAGCCGGCCGCGTTCGCCGCCCACACTGCCGAACGGCAGCGGGCCGACGCCGGATCCGTCTACCACCTGTACCGCACCGCACTGCAGTTGCGCCGGGAACTCCCCCAGCTCGGCGAAGGCACGCTGCGGTGGCTGGAGGCCCCGCAAGGGGTCCTCGCGTTCGTCCGCGGCGAGGGCCTGGTGTGCGCCGTCAACTTCGGCGACACCTACGCGCGGGCCCCGGTCGCCGGTCCTCCCCTGCTCGCCAGCGGCCCGTGCGGCGACGGCCTCCTGCCGCCGTCCACCGCCGCCTGGTGGATCAAATCCACTTCCGTACAAGCGATCTGACGCCGACTCGTGCACCCACCCACCCACACGAAGGAAGCCTCGACGATGAGACTCCGCAGCATCCTCCCCACCCTGGCCACCACCGTCGTCCTCGCGGCCACCGCGACCGCCTGCGGCAGCGGCGGCGGCTCCGGGTCCGGCTCCGCCACCCAGGAGCTCAAGGGCCAGAGCCTGACCGTCGCCGCCGTCTGGAGCGGCACCGAGCAGGAGAACTTCAAGAAGGTCCTGGACGCCTTCACCGCGAAGACCGGCGCCAGCGTCAGCTACACGTCCACCGGCGACAACCTCTCCACCGTCGTCGGCAGCAAGATCGAGGGCGGCGACCCGATGGACGTCGTCATGGTCGCCCAGCCCGGCGTCGTCAAGCAGTTCGCCGACAAGGGCTGGCTCGCGCCGCTCCCGCCCGCCATCACCGAGGCCGCGAAGAAGAACTACGCGAGCATCTGGTCCACGCTCGGCACCGTCAACGGCACCCAGTACGGCCTCTACTTCAAGGCCGCCGACAAGTCGACCGTCTGGTACAGCCCCACCGCCTTCCAGAACGCCGGCGTCCAGCCCCCGGCCACCTTCGACGACCTGCTCAAGGCCGGCCGCACCCTCTCCGACTCCGGCACCCCGGCCTTCTCCGTCGCCGGCCAGGCCGGCTGGCCGCTCACCGACTGGTTCGAGAACGTCTACCTCTCCCAGGCCGGGCCCGAGCTCTACGACAAGCTCGCCCGGCACGAGATCCCGTGGACCGACCCGTCCGTCGTCAAGGCCCTGACCACGCTCGGCAAGGTCTTCGGCGACCGGCAGCTCGTCGCGGGCGGCGGCCAGGGCGCGCTGCAGACCGACTTCCCCACCTCCGTCCAGCAGGTCTTCGGGCCGCAGCCCAAGGCCGCCATGACCTACGAGGGCGACTTCGTCGGCGGGGTCATCGCCTCCGAGCTCAAGAAGCAGGTCGGCACCGACGCGAAGGTGTTCCCCTTCCCCGCCGTCGACGGCGGCAAGGCGCCGGTGATGGGCGCCGGCGACGCGGCCGTCGTCCTCAAGGGCGCCAAGCACGCCGAGGCCGCGCAGAAGTTCGTCGAGTTCCTGGCCGGCCCGGAGGCCGCCGCCGTCTGGGCCAAGGCCGGCGGGTTCATCTCTCCCAACAAGGCCGTCGACCCGGCCGTCTACCCCGACGACACCACCCGCCAGTTCGCCAAGTCCGTGATCGACGCCGGAGACGCCTTCCGCTTCGACATGTCCGACCAGGCCCCCGCCGCGTTCGGCGGCACGGCCGGCCAGGGCGAGTGGAAGGACCTCCAGGACTTCCTCGCCGACCCCTCCGACGTCCAGGGCGCCGCCGCCAAGCTCGAAGCGGACGCCGCCAAGGCGTACAAGGGCTGATCCACATGTCTCTGCGTCCCACCCGCGGGGACCGGGCATCCGGTGGCGCCCTGCGGCGCCACCGGGGCCTCGCCCTGCTGTTCGTCCTCCCCGCGCTCCTGCTGCTCGGCGCCCTCGTCGTCTACCCCATCGGCTACTCGGTGGCCCGCAGCCTCTTCGACGCCTCCGGCCACCGCTTCGTCGGGCTCGACAACTACGGCGCCGCCTTCACCGACCACGCGACCCTCACCGCCGTGCGCAACAACGCGATCTGGGTCGCCGTCGCGCCGGCCCTGGTCACCGCGATCGGCCTGGTGTTCGCCGTGCTGACCGAGAAGGTCCGCTGGGCCACCGCCTTCAAGCTGCTCGTCTTCATGCCGATGGCGATCTCCTTCCTCGCCGCCGGGATCATCTTCCGCACCGTCTACGACGCCGACCCGCACCGCGGCGTCCTCAACGCCGCCGCCGTCGCCGTCCACGACACCTTCACCGACCAGCCCTCCTACCCGGGCGCCCGGCCGCGCCCCGGCACCGGCCTCGACCAGGCCCAGGGCGGAGACGTCACCGCGCCGGCCGCCACCCGCGCCGTCCTGCTGCCACTGGTCGGCGTGCAGCCCGGCGCCATCCCGGCCGCCGCCCAGGCGGCCAGGCTGCCCACCGGCGACGACGGCGTCAGCGGCACCGCGTTCCTCGACTTCGTCCCGGGCGGTGGCGGCCGTCCCGGCCGGTTGGACCCCGGGAAGAAGGGCCTGCCCGGCCTCAAGGTCCAGCTCCGCGACGGCGGACGGACGATCGCCACCACGACCACGGCCGCCGACGGCACCTTCCGGTTCGCCGCGGCCCCCTCCGCCACCCTCACGGTGGTGCTGCCCGCCGCCGACTTCGCCGCCCCCTACCGCGGCGTCGACTGGCTCGGACCCGCCCTCGTCACCCCCGCCATCATCGGCGCCTACACCTGGATCTGGGCCGGCTTCGCCATGGTGATCATCGCCGGGGGCCTCGCCAACCTGCCCCGCGAGACCATCGAGGCGGCCCGGATCGACGGCGCCGGCGAATGGCAGATCTTCCGCCGCATCACCGTGCCCCAACTCGCCCCGGTGCTCGGCGTCGTGTTCGTCACGATGGTCATCAACGTGATGAAGATCTTCGACCTCGTCTACATCATCGCGCCCGGACCGGTGCAGCAGGACGCCGACGTGCTCGCGCTCCGGCTCTACCTGGTCTCCTTCGGCGGCGGCAACGACCAGGGCCTCGGCAGCGCGCTCAGCGTCCTGCTGCTCCTGCTCGTCGTCCCCGTGATGCTCCTCAACGTCCGCCGCTTCCGCGGGAGTCACACATGACCACCACCTCTCCTGCCCCCGGCGGGCGGCCCTCCGTGCCGCTCGCCGGCCGACTCGCCGCCCTCACGCGCAGCGGACTCGTCCAGGCCGTGCTGATCGTCGCCGCCGTGGCCTGGCTGGTGCCCACCGTGGGCCTGCTCGTCTCCTCGCTGCGGCCCAAGCAGGCCGCCGCCAACGGCGGTTGGTGGACGGCCCTCACCAAGCCCGCCGAACTCACGCTGCAGAACTACTCGGCGCTGCTCGGCGGGGGCGACGTTCCCAAGGCGCTGTGGAACACCGTGCTGATCAGCGTCCCGGCCACCCTGCTCACCGTCGCCCTCGCCGCGGGCGCCGGGTACGCCTTCGCGTGGATGCGCTTCCCCGGGCGGGACGCGATCTTCGTCGGCGTCGTCGGGCTGCTGGTCGTCCCCGTGCAGGTCGGGCTCATCCCGGTCGCGAAACTGGAGGGCGCCGTCGGGCTGTTCGGCACCATCCCGGGCGTCGTGCTGTTCCACGTCGGCTACGGGCTGCCGTTCGCCGTCTTCCTGATGCGCAACCACTTCCTCGACATCCCGGCCGAACTCCTCGAAGCGGCCCGGATCGACGGCTGCGGCGAGTGGCGGATCTTCCGCACCCTCGCGCTGCCGCTCGCCGCACCGGCCGTCGCCTCGCTGTGCATCTTCCAGTTCCTCTGGGTGTGGAACGACATGCTCGTCGCGCTCATCTTCGCGGGCAACGACGCGCAGCCGCTCACCGTCTACCTGCAGTCCCAGATGCGGCAGTTCGGCAGCAACATGGACATCCTCGCGCCGGGCGCCTTCCTGTCGCTGCTGGTGCCCGTGGTGGTGTTCCTCTGCTTCCAGCGGTTTTTCGTCCAGGGGGCGATGGCGGGGTCGGTGAAGTGACGCGTGCCCGCGGGCGTCACTCGGCGTCCGCGCCGAGCAGCGTCCGCGTCTGCACCTCGTGGAACTCGGGCTCGCCGTCCCCGCGCCGGCTCCGGACGGTGGCCGCCCAGCCGAGCAGGAAGGCGGCCGGCACCGAGACCACCCCGGGCATCTGCAACGGGAACCAGTGGAAGTCGACGTTCGGGAACAGCGCGTCCGGCGCGCCGGAGACCGTCGGGGAGAACAGTTGCAGCCCCACGGAGGTGAGCAGTCCGCCGTACACCGTCCACAGCAGTCCGGTGCGGTTGTAACGGCTCCAGAACAGGCTGTAGACGAGGGCGGGCAGGACGGCCGACGCGGCGACCGTCACCGCCAGGGAGGACAGGAACTGCAGGTTGTAGCCCTGCGCGGCGACCGCGAGGGCGATCCCGACCGCGCCGACGGCCCCCACCGACCACCGCACCGCGCGCACCTCCGCGACCTGCGTCATCCGGCCCCGGCGCACCGCGCAGGCGGCCACGTCGTGGGCGAGCGCGGCCGCCGCCGCGAGCGTGATGCCCGCGACGACCGCCAGCACGGTGACGAACACCGCGCACGCGACGGCGGTGAACAGCGCGCCGCCCGCCGTCGTGCCCGTGCCGCCCTGCAGGTTGCCCGCGAGCAGCAGCAGGGCGGCCTGCCCGTTCGGGTCGACCGCCGAGATGAGCCGGCCGCCGAGCAGCGCGACGGCGCCCAGCCCGAGCACCACGACGGCCAGGCAGAACGCGCCGACCATGCCCACCGCGTGCCGGGTCGAGCGCCGGGCGGCGGCCCCGGTCGGCGAGGCGTTCACCCGCATGATCATGTGGGGCATGCAGGACGCGCCGAGGACCACGGTGAGGTGCAGGCCGACGAAGTTCAGCCAGCCCTCGGCGGAGTCGCCGAACCGCAGGCCCGGACGCAGGTAGGCGTCCGCTCGTCCGCTCCCCTTCGCGGCGGCGGCGAGCAGCGCGTCGACGTCCCAGTGGAAGCGCGCGAGCACCGACAGCACGACCACGAGGACGGTGCCGAGGGTCAGCACGACCTTGACGATCTGCACCAGGCTGGTGCCCTTCATGCCGCCGAGCACCGTGTAGCAGACCATCAGCATACCGACCAGCACGGTGCAGAACTGCTGCACGCCGCTGTGGGTGAGCCCGAGCATGAGCGCGGTGGCCGTGCCCGCGCTGGAGAGCTGCACGACCAGGAACGGCAGCGAGACGGCGAGCGTCACCACGGCCGCGGCGATCCTCGGCGCGGCGCCGTCCGCGCGCAGGGCGAGGACGTCGCCGAGGGTGTAGCGGCCGGCGTTGCGCAGCGGCTGGGCGAGCAGGAGCAGGACGCCCAGCGAGAGGGCGGTGCTGAGGGCGAGGGTGACCCCGTCGTAGCCGTTCACCGCGACGATCCCGGTGGTGCCGAGCAGGGTGGCGGCCGAGATGTAGTCGCCGGAGAGGGCGAGGCCGTTCTGGAACGGTGTCAGCGTGCGGTTGGCGGTGTAGAAGTCGGCCGTCTCGTCGCCCTCCGGGCCGACCAGCACGCACAGCAGCAGTGTCACGCCGACGAAGACCAGGAAGGCGATGAGCACCATCGTCTGGGTGCCGGCGCCCGGGGTGGCGGGGTTCATCGGGCCTCCGTCCGGTGGCCCGCGCGCAGGCGCTCGGCCTCCGCGTCGCACCGCGCGGCCGCGCGGCGGTCGAAGCGGGCGGCCGTCCACAGCAGCAGGGTGCCCTGCACGACGCCGAGCAGCATGCCCACGGTGAACTGCCCGAGCACCTTCGTCCCCAGCAACCCGCCGGCGGTGCACGCGAGCACCACCGTGAGCGCGAGGGGCACGCCGTTGAGCAGCGCGAAGCCGCGGGTGATCCGCAGGGTGCGGCGGCGCAGGACGGCCAGTTCCCGGGGGCTGACGGCCGGACGCGCGCCGGGCGGCGGGGTGCCGGCCGACCGGTGGCCGAAGAGTGAGGGCGACGAGGGCATGAGGGTGGTCCTGGCGTCCTTGCGTCGGTGTGTGGGCGGGCGGGCTTCTCTGCTGGTCTGGTCGGCTGCGGGCGGGTTTCTCTGCAGACGGGCTGCGCGTAGTCCTCCATGATGGGGGCGCACCGGCGAGGTGACTCCTGTGCCGAACACAGAGTTCCGGGTCGGGAGTTGTCACGGATCACAAGTCGGATCACCGAGCAGGTCGCAAGGCGGATCACAGGGCGGCGTGCTCCAGCCGCCGGGTGTCCAGGGCGGCGAGCGCGGCGCTGAGCTTGATGCGGTCGCCGTGCTCGGCGGGGTTCAGGCCGGTCAGGGCGGCGATGCGGCGGATGCGGTAGTCGACCGTGTTCGGGTGGACGTGCTGCTGCGCGGCGACCTCGCGGCGGTTGAGGTTGCTCTGGAGGTAGAGCCGCAGGGTCGGCAGCAGGTCGGGCTTGTCGGCGATCGGGACGAGCAGCTCGGCGAGGTGGTCGCGGGCCGCGCCCGGGCGGGTGAGCTGGTGCTCGATGAGCAGGTCGTCCAGCAGGTAGGCGCCGGGCGGGCGCTGGAAGACGACGGCGGTGTCGCGCACCTCGGTCGCCAGGCGGACGGCGTCCGGCACCCGGTCGGGTGCGCAGATCGCGGCCCCGGCGGTGAGCGGCGCCCGCGCGGCGCGGCCGAGGTCCTCCATCGCGGCGGCCAGCCAGGGGCGGTGATCGGCCTCCGGCTCGGTGCGGGGCAGCAGGGCGACGCCCTCGGTGGCGGTCAGCTGGGCGAGGACGGGTCGGCCGGTGCGCCGGTCGAGTTCGGCGCGGATCCGCCGGATCTTCCGGCGGGCGGCGACGGCGGTGTCGACGTCCTCGCGCAGCTCGTCGCGGTGCGTGCCGATCGCCAGCGCGAGCACCAGGTAGGCGGGCGGCAGGGCGGTGCCGCTGTGGCGGGCCGCGGTGTGGATGTCGGTCCCGGTGAGCAGCGCCGACAGCATCGTGTGCCGGGCCGCGTCGCTCTCGCCGGCCTGCGCCTGGCGCTCCTCCAGGTACCCGGCGGTGACCTCGGAGACGGTGACCCGCAGGCCGGTGAGCAGCGTCCGGTAGGCGATGCCCACCTCGGCGGGCGGCAGGTAGCGGGCCAGGAAGTCGACGCACACCTGCGCGCCCAGGTAGTAGGCGTCGACCACGGCCTCGATCGGCACGCCCTCCTCCGCCCGGCGGGCGGCCGAGGCGCGCTGGTAGGCCCGCCACTTCGGCTCCAGCGGCCGGCCCGTCCGCAGCGACTGGGCGATGCCGCGGATGCTCTGCTCGGTGACGCGGCTGACGTCGTGCTCCAACTGCTCGGCGGGCAGCCGCCCGTACACCGGTTGCTCGGCCAGCAACCGCGCGGTTATCTCCGCCTTCAGCCGCGGCAGGTCGGCCAGCAGCCCCTCCGCCATGACCTCCCCGGTCGCCGGGTCACACGCGCTGTCATCCGTCACAACCACGCCTTCCGCTCGCCCGTCACGCACACCCTCCCCCGCACCGGCGGGAGTTGGCCGACCTGCATGCTAGGCGCGCGGCCGGACATCGGACCGTGTGACGCGTGGCACGGTCACGAAATCGGCACTCTCGGAGGCGGCGAGTGCCGCTCCGGGCCGGCCGGCGCCATGACCCGTCACAATGCGTACCGCCGCTTCGGCCGCGTCCGGGGATCCGTGCGCCATGCTGGAGGCCGTGCTGCGACTCCTGATGACCTCGGACACCCACCTGCCCACGCGTGCCCGCCGGCTGCCGCCGGTGCTCCTCGACGCCATGGCGGACGCGGACGTCGTCTTCCACGCCGGCGACTGGGTGGACACGGACACGCTCGACCTCTTCGAGGCCCGCTCCGCCCGGCTGGTCGCCGTCCACGGCAACAACGACGGGGCCGCGCTGCGCGCGCGGCTGCCCGAGGTCGCCCGGGTCGAGCTGCAGGGCGTGCGCTTCGCCGTCGTCCACGAGACGGGGCCCGCCAAGGGCCGCGAGGAGCGGTGCGAGGCCCGGTTCCCGGATGCCGACGTGCTGGTCTTCGGGCACAGCCACATCCCGTGGGACAGCTCCGCCCCGGGCGGCCTGCGGCTGCTCAACCCCGGCTCCCCGACGGACCGGCGGCGGCAGCCCACGACGACGTACCTGACCGCTCTCGTGGGCGACGGCCGGTTGAGCGAGGTGCACCTGCACGACGTCCCGCGCCCTGTCTGAGGCGGTGCCTCAGTTCGGACAGTACGTCGTCGGCAGCTGCCACTCCGGCCCGACCAGCCGCCGCTCCAGGTCGTCGATCGTGATGCGGATGCCGACCGTCCCCGCGAGTCCGACCCGGAAGCGGCTGCGGGCCAACACGAGCAGCGCCGTCAGGCCGTACTTGTTGATCAGCGAGGTGCGGTAGCGCGCGGTGGCGTCCGCGTCGCAGACCCGCGCCCGGGCCGGGATCCGGCGGCCGGTCGGGCGCCCCTGGGCGTCGCAGGGGCCGACCAGCACCCTGGGGTGGCGCCGGATCCGCTCGGCTTCCCCGGATCGGGCGGGGGTCCAGATGCCGAGGGCCGGGCCGTCGGCGACCACCCAGATCTGCGACTCCAGGCGGCTGCCGTCGTCACCGAAGGTGGTGAGCAGGAGAAACCTGCTGTCGGAGAGCTGCTCGGTGCGGTCGTGCACGATGTCCTCCCTCTGGCCTCTAGCGCGACGGGCCGGGGCCGGGTCAGTGGCCGTGGCCGTGGCCGCTGGTGATCTCGTGGTGCTCCTCGGCGGTGGGCTTGGGGATCTGGCTGCCCTCGCCGTAGAAGCCGCGGGAGAGCTTGGCCCGGGTGCGGGTGAGGATGCCGACCTTGCGGGCCACGCCGTTCTCGTCCGTCCGGGCCGGCAGCCCGACCGGCCGGTTCTGCTCATGCGCGGTGAGCCGGTGCAGTTCCGTGGGCGTGAGCCCGGCGTGCACCTCGACGAACTCGCCGTGCGGCAGGCGCTTGATGACGCCGGTCTCGCGGCCGTGCAGCACCTTCTCCCGGTCCCGTCGCTGGAGGCCGAGGCACCAGCGCTTGGTGATGACGAACACGGCCACCGGGAGGACGAAGAAGCCGACGCGCACCGCGTAGGTGATCGCGTTCAGGGACAGGTGCAGGTGGGTCGCGATCAGGTCGTTGCCGCCGCCCGCGAGCATCACCAGGTAGACGCTGATCCAGGCGGCGCCGAGCGCGGTGCGGACGGGCGCGTTGCGCGGCCGGTCCAGCAGGTGGTGCTCCCGCCGGTCGTTCGTCACCCAGCCCTCGACGAACGGGTAGACCGCGATCGCGCCCAGGACCAGCGGGAAGAGCGTGAACGGGATGAGCACCCCGAGGTTGAGGGTGTGCCCCCAGAGCCCGACCTCCCAGCCGGGCATGACGCGGATCAGCCCCTCGGCGAAGCCCATGTACCAGTCCGGCTGGGCGTCGGTGGACACCTGGTCGGGCCGGTAGGGGCCGTACGACCAGATCGGGTTGATCGTGGCGACCGCCGACATCAGCGCGATGATGCCGAACACCAGGAAGAAGAAGCCACCGGCCTTCGCCATGTAGACCGGCATCAGCGGCATGCCGACGACGTTCTTCTCGTTCCTGCCGGGGCCCGCCCACTGGGTGTGCTTGTGGTAGAAGACCAGGATCAGGTGCGCCACCAGCAGGCCGAGCATGATGCCCGGGATCAGCAGCACGTGGATCGTGAAGAACCGCGGCACGATGTCGTGGCCGGGGAACTCCCCGCCGAACAGGAACATCTGGATGTACGTGCCCACCACCGGCACGGCCAGCAGCACACCCTCGATGAAGCGGATGCCGGTGCCCGACAGCAGGTCGTCCGGCAGCGAGTAGCCGAAGAAGCCGTCCAGCATGCCGAGGAAGAGCAGCAGGAAGCCGAAGACCCAGTTGATCTCACGCGGCTTGCGGAACGCGCCGGTGAAGAACACGCGCATCATGTGCACGAACATGGCCGCCACGAAGACCAGGGCCGCCCAGTGGTGGATCTGACGGATCAGCAGACCGCCGCGCACCTCGAAGCTGATGTTCACCGTCGACGCGTACGCCTCGGACATGCCGATGCCCTTGAGGGGCACGTACGAGCCGTTGTAGACGACCTCGGCCATCGACGGCTTGAAGAACAGCGTCAGGTACACGCCCGTCAGGATGATGATGACGAACGAGTAGAGGCAGATCTCGCCCAGCATGAAGGACCAGTGGTCCGGGAAGATCTTGCGCAGGTTGGCCCTGGCCAGGGTGTAGATCCCCAGCCGGCCGTCCGCCCAGTCGGCCGCCCGCTGCCCACGCCCCGGGCTCTGATTCCGCGTCATGTCCACGCACCTCGGTCGAAAGTGAAACGGGGACAACTCCCCGCATCAAGCCGAGGCCACAATAACCGGGGAGTGATCCCCGGTTCCAGGCGGGGTGGGCACGATCACAACGGTCGGCCACCCCGCCCGCGGACGGAGTGGCGCCCCTCACGCCTCCCAGAGGCGGTAGAAGGTGTCCTCCAGGTGCTCCGAGCCGACCGGCGCACCGGGCAGCGCGTGCGTCGCGCCGGCCGGACGGAAGGCGTCGATCAGGAGGGCGAGCGGCCGGCGCCAGCCGTCCGGGTGCTGCTCCGTCAGGGCGGGCATGGCGCGCACCAGCGGGCCCATGAGGATCAGCAGGTCCATGGTGGTCACGTCGCTGCGCACCGTGTGCTGCTCCTGGGCGCGGGCGACCAGGGTGGCGACCGTCGCGGCGTTGCTCTCGGAGAGCTCGGCGAGGAAGCGGGAGTCGCGGGCGGTCGCGGTGACCAGGTCGTTGAGGCCGCGGTCGCCGGCGACCAGGGTGAAGATCCGCTCGAAGTAGCCGTGCAGCGCCCGCCAGCCGTCCGGCTCCGCAAGGGCGTCGGCGGCGGCCTGATCGAACACGGTGCGCGTATCGGCGAAGATCTCCTCGATCAGGGCCTCGCGCGTGGGGAAGTGCCGGTAGAGGGTGGCGTTGCCGACGCCCGCGGCCTTGGCAATGCGGTCCAGCGGCACGTTCAGACCCTCCCGGGCGAACAGCTTGCGGGCGGCGGCGGCCAGGATCTCGCGATTGCGGGCGGCGTCCCGGCGGCGGGAGGCGGCCGGCACCGGGCCGGCGGGAGAGTCGTTCGGGGTGGCAGGCATGACGGCGGCCTCGGTGATCGTCGCGGGCGGGCGGAAGGCGGGACAACGGGAGGAAACGGGCGCCCATCAGCCTAACCGGGCCACAGCGCCGGCCCGGGTGCCACCGACGCGCCCCGCACCCCGGGCCGTGGTGGCCCGGGGCGCGGGGGTCAGTGGAGGGTCAACGGCCCTGGAGGGACTTGACGTTGTCGCCGAAGGTCCAGCCCTTCGAGCCGTCCCAGTTGAGGGACCACGTCATGAGGCCCTTCAGCGAGCCGCCGAAGGCGTTCCAGGACTGGCCGACGAGGCCCGGGTCCAGGTAGCCGCCGCCCGCACCCGGCTGGGCGGGGAGGCCGGGGACCTGCTTGTCGTAGGGGACCTTGACCGTGGTGCCCTGGATGGTCAGGCCGTTGTTCAGGCAGGTCGTCTGGGCGGTGAAGCCCTGGACGGTGCCGGCCTGGTAGGAGTCGCCGGAGCAGCCGTACATGCTGCCGTTGTAGTACTGCATGTTGAGCCACCACAACTGGCCGTTGTCGGCGTACTTCTTGACGATCGGCAGGTAGGCGCCCCAGATCGAGCCGTAGGTGACGCTGCCGCCGGTGACGTACGCGGTCTCGGGGGCCATCGTCAGGCCGAAGCCGACGGGCATCTGGGCGAGCACGCCGTCGATGATGCGCTCCAGGTTGGCCTGGGAGGCGGAGAGCGTGTTGATGTCGCCGCCGCCGGACAGGCCGGTCTCGATGTCGATGTCGATCCCGTCGAAGTTGTACTTCTTCAGGATCGGGACGACGGTCGCCACGAAGCGGTCGGCGACGGTGCTGGAGCTCAGGTCGATGCCCGCGGCCGCGCCGCCGATGGACATCAGGATCGTCGCCCCGGCCGCCTTGGCCTGGCACATCTCGGCGGGGGTCGCGACCTTGACGTTGGTGTCCATGCCGTCCTGCCACTGGACGGTGCCGTCCGAGAGGATCACCGGGAAGGCCGCGTTGATGACGTTGTAGCCGTGGGCGGCGATCCGGCTGTCGGTGATGGGCACCCAGCCCATGCCGGGGTGGACGCCGTTCGCGGCGCCGTCCCAGTTCTCCCAGTAGCCCTGGAGGACCTTGCCGGACGGCTTGGGCTTCGTCGGGCAGGTGTCGCCGGGCGGCGGGGTGGTGGGCGGCGTGCTCGTGGGCGGGGCGCTCGTGGGCGGCGTGCTCGTGGGCGGCGGGGTGGTCGGCGGCGCGGTGGTGGGCGGCGCGGACGTGGGCGGCGCGCTGGTCGGCGTCGTGGCGGTGGGCGACGGGCTGCTGCCGCCGGGGCCGGTGAGCGACACGTCGTCCGCGTAGTACGCGGGCTGCCCGTACCAGCCGTGCAGGTAGACCGTCACCGAGGTGGTTCCGGGCCCGGTCGTGAAGCCGACGCTGAGCTGGCCGTACGACGCGTTGCCCGGTGTCCAGGTGGACGGGTCGCTGCCGCCGGTGCCGGTGGCGCCCAGGTAGACGTAGCTGCCCTGGACGTAGGCACTCAGCGTGTACTGGGAGTTGGGCTGCACGCTGACGGTCTGGCTGCACTGGGCGGTGTCCTGGCCGGTCGGCGTGGCTTGGAGCGCCGCGGCGCCGGAGTGGACCGGGCTGCCGACGGTCGCCCCGGAGCCGCCGGTGCAGGTCCAGCCGGAGAGGCCGTTCTCGAAGCCGGGGTTGGCCACCAGGTTGGTCGTGGCGGCCCCGGCGGTGACGGAGCCGACCGCGGCGAGGCCGGCGCCGATGACGGCGGCGGCGCTCACCCCGGCGAGGGACCGCCTCAGGAGGGTCGGCCCGTGCTCGACGCGGCTCGTGCGGTTCACCTGCGGTGCGCGTGCCACGACCGCGCGCTGCGGGCGTGGGCCGTGCGGCCTCCGATGGAACATGCGGTGCTCCCTTCCCGCCGAGCGTCATGGACATGACCGACGCGTGGGGGTGTGACGCCCGGCTCTGGGTGAGGTGGGGGGACATGTGGGGCTGTGCCGGTCCGGATCGTAGGAGGGGCGGCAAGGCCCGTCAATAGGTCTGGACCACTTGCGGAGCGGTCCGGCCGAACACGCCCCGGACACCGGCCGAATGATCCCGGGACTTCGCGGTCGGCTGCCCGCTATCCGAGGAATGACCCGATATGGTCGATCTGCCCCGACCCCGACTCGAAAGGCTCCCGCGTTGAAGGTGACCGAGATCATCCCCGGCTCCCCCTGCTGGGCACAGCTGAGCGTCACGGACATGGACGGCGCCAAGCGGTTCTACGGGGAACTGTTCGGCTGGACCGCCGAGACCGACCCGGACCCCCAGTACGGCGGCTACACGACCTTCTCCCTCGACGGCTCCCCCGCCGCGGGCGCCGCCCCGCTGATGAACCCCCAGCAGCCGGTGATGTGGCTGCTGTCGTTCGCCACCACCGACACCGACGCCACCTGCGAGACCGCCAAGGCCGCGGGCGCCCAGGTGTGGATGGGCCCGATGGAGATCGGCGACCTCGGCCGCTGGGCACTGCTCAGCGACCCGACCGGCGCCCCGTTCGCGGTCTGGCGGGCCCGGGCCTTCCAGGGCTTCGGCGTGGTGAACGAGCCGAACGCCTTCGGCTGGGCGGACCTGTCCACCAGGGACCGCAACGCCGCCGTGGACTTCTACAAGTCCGCCTTCGACTGGCAGGTCTGGCCGAACGACGTCTACCCGATGGTCGGACTGGCCGGCGAGATGTTCGGCGGGGTGATGGAGATGGGCGACCAGTTCCCGCCCGAGATCCCGTCCCACTGGATCCCGCACTTCCTCGTCGCCGACGTGGACGCGTCCGCGGCGACGGCGGGCCGCCTCGGGGCCGAAGTCCTGCACGGGCCCGTCGACGTGGAGATGGAGAACGGCCCGAGGATCGCGGTGATCCGCGACCCGCAGGGCGCCGCCTTCGGCGTCTTCGCGCCCCGCACCGGCGGCTGACCACGCCGCTGCGGCTGTCGAACCACCCCGTGCAGGCCCCGGCTGTCGGACAGCCGGGGCCTGCGCGTTCCCGCAGCCGTTGCGGCCGCGCTTCGACGACGCCGGTCGTACGTTCACAAATCATCGGCCCCAAGGGCACATTTTCCTCACTTGCCGTCAGGACGGCGCTCCGGTTGAATAAATTCCGTTGAACCGGACTTCGTGCGCGACCCGTTGAGCATTGAGGGGACGCGCTCCGCCCGTCCGACGGCCATTCGAGGCCGGCCCGCCCGTGCCCGCACCGCTGCACGGAAGTCACCGAAAATCACCTGGAGTTCGTCGCCATGACGCTTCAATCCCTCTCCCGCCACGCCAACTGCCAGGTCAGACCTCAACAGCCCCCGCGCAATGACCACTTCTTAACCCTGGGGTTACTGTGACTTCAAAGCACGTCTCCATTGCCATCGTGGGCGGCGGCCCGCGCGGACTCAGCATTCTGGAGCGGATCTGCGGAATACCACAGATCCCCTGGGAAAGCCTGTCGATCCATCTGATCGACCCGAATCACCCGGGTTCAGGGACTCATTACCCGAGCCAGCCGAACCACCTGCTCATGAACACCATCGCCGGCCAGGTCACGGTGTTCCGCACCGGTGACTCCAGCGCTCCCGGGCAGCCGGTCTCCGGCCCCGGCCTGGCCGAATGGGCCGGCGTCCCCGAGAACACCTACCTGTCGCGCGGCGTCCTCGGCCGCTACCTGGCCCACTCCTACCGGCTCCTGCGCCGACAGGCGCCCGACACGATCAGAGTCCACGAGCACCGGGCGACCGCGCACACGCTGCGGGCCCTGCGGGACCGGTCCTGGGTCCTCAACCTGTCGGACGGCGCGATCGTCGCCGCGGACTTCGTCTTCCTCACCACCGGCCACGGGACGAACCACCCGACGGAGGAGGACCAGGCGGTCCAGCAGTTCGTCGCCGACCACCACCGGGCCAACCCCCGGTTGCGGTACGTCCGCAACTGCTACCCGCTGCAGAAACTCGACACCATCGAAGCCGGCGCGCGCGTCGCGGTGCGCGGCATGGGGCTGTCGGCGATCGACGCGGTCGCCAGTCTGACCGTCGGCCGCGGCGGACGGTTCGTCACGGGGGCGGACGGGGAGCCCGTCTACCGTCCGAGCGGCGACGAACCCCGGATCCACGTCTACTCGCGCAGTGGCCGGGTCTTCTCTCCCCGGGCCGTCAACCAGAAGACCCCGGCGGACGCGCACCGGCCCTCGGTCCTGAGGGCGGACGAGCTGCGGAACCTGCGCCGGACCCACGGTCAGCTCGACTTCGAGAGCCACCTGCTCCCCCTGCTGCGGGCCGAACTGCGAGCGGCCGCCGAAGCCGTGGGAGGACCGGCGGACCTCCCGGAGGTCGACTCCCTGCTCCGCCGCCCCGAGCCGGGCCCGCCCAGAACGCTCGGCGCGTACCAGTCGGACCTCGTCGACTTCCTCGCGACGGACGAGCGCCGCGCCGCCGAAGGGAACCTGAAGAACCCGGTCAAGGCCGCCGCCGACGCCCTGCGCGACCTGCGCGACGAGCTCCGGCTGGCCGTCGAGCACCGGGGGCTGACCCCGGCCTCGCACCAGCGGTTCTGCCAGGTGTACGCCCCGATGCTGAACGCCGTGGCGGCCGGGCCGCCCGCCTCCAGGTCGCGCGAGTGGCGCGCCCTGTTCGCCGCCGGGGTCCTGCACCTCGGCGCGGGCCCCGGGGCGACGGCCCGACTCGATCCGGAGAGCGCCGAGTTCGTCCTCGACAGCGCCCTGCAGTCCTCACCGCCCACCCGCTTCGACGTGCTCGTCGGGGCGAGCGTCGACCCGTTCCTGCCCGAGCACGACGCCTCGCCGCTGACGCGGTCGCTGCTGTCGGCCGGCCACGCCCGTCCCTTCGCGAACGGCTGGTTCCGGCCGGGCGGCTTCGACGTCGACACCGCCGGACGGCTGATCGACGCGGAGGGCTCGGTCGTGCCGAACATCTGCGCGCTCGGCCACATCACCGAAGGCGCGCACTACTTCACCAACATGCTGCCGGCCCCCGGCGTCGACTCCCGGATCACCGCGGACGCCGCCGCGGCCGTCCAGGCCATGGTCGACCACCTGCTCGCGCCGCAGCGGTCCCCGCAGCAGGCCTGACGGCCGGGACCCTTCCTCAAGACCCTTGGAGACGACGATGACCACCACCCAGCAACGAGCCCCCTGGATAACGCCGTTCACGGTCAAGGGCGACCACGTGACGCTGGTCCCGCTCGAAGCCGGCCACGAGGCCGAGCTCGTCGACGCCGTCGAGGACGGCAAGGTGTGGGACACCTGGTTCGCCGCCGTGCCCTCCCCCGACGGCATGCGGCAGGAGATCGAGTGGCGCCTCGGGCTCGCCGAGGAGGGGCGGATGGTGCCCTTCACCGTGCTCGACGCCCAGGGCCGGATCGCGGGCATGACCGCCTACATGAACGTCGACGCCGCCAACCGCCGGCTGGAGATCGGGCACACCTGGTACCGCGGGAGCGTGCAGCGCACCTCGCTCAACACCGAGGCGAAGCTGCTGCTGCTCCGGCACGCGTTCGAGCAGCAGGACTGCATCGCGGTCGGCTTCCGGACCGCCTTCTTCAACCAGCCCAGCCGACGCGCGATCGAGCGGCTCGGGGCGAAGCTGGAGGGCGTCTGGCGCAACCACCTCATCCTGCCGGACGGGACCCTGCGGGACACCTGCTACTACAGCGTCATCAACGGCGAATGGCCCGCCGTGCAGCGGCACTTGACCTGGCTGCTCGCCCGCGCCGGGTCCGCCTCCGAGTCCGCGTAGTGCCGACTGATCCCGACGCCGCCGGGCCACTGGCCCTGAAGGCCCGGACGGCCGTCTTCCTGCTCGGCCTGTGCGCGCTGCTCAACATCTACTCCACCCAGCCGCTGCTGCCCGAGCTCGCCCCGGACCTCAACGTGCCCGTCGGGCAGGCCGCCTGGACCATCACCGCGACGACGCTGGGCGTCGCGGTGATGGCCCCCTTCGCCGGCTCCGTCTCCGACTTCCTGGGCCGCAAGCGGGTGATGGTGGCGGCGATCGGCGCGTCGCTCGCCGCCACCCTCGCCTGCGCGCTGGCCCGGGACTTCACCGCGATGCTGGTGTGCCGCTTCACCCAGGGCCTGTTCATCCCGTTCGTGTTCGCGGTCGCCGTCTCGTACGTCGCGGAGGAGTGCACCGGCGCGGCGGCGCAGGGGGCGAACGCCCTGTACGTCTCCGGCACGGCGTTCGGCGGGTTCTGCGGGCGCTTCCTCTCGGGCGCGGCGGCCACGCACTTCGGCTGGCGGTCGTCCTTCGTCGCGATGGCCCTCGTGCTGCTCGTCACCCTGGCGGTGACGGCGGCCTGGCTGCCCAGGGAGCGGCGGTTCCGGCGCTCGGAGTCGCTGCTGGCCAGCCTGCAGGGCATCGGGCGGCACTTCGGCAACGCGCGGCTGCTCGGCACCTGCTTCATCGGGGCGGCGATCCTGTTCCTCCAGGTCGGATCCTTCACCTACGCGGGGATGGTCCTGGAAGCCCCGCCGTTCGAGCTGAGCAGCTTCGAGATCGGCGCGGTGTTCGCCGTCTTCCTGGTCGCGGTGGTCGTCACGCCGCTCACCGGCCGCCTGATCGGCCGCATCGGCAGGCTCAGGACCTTCGTCCTGGTCAGCGTCGTCTCCCTGGCCGGTCTCGGCCTCACCCTCGTCCCGTCCACCCCCGCCGTGATCGTCGGCCTGGCGGCGTCGTCCACCGGGGTCTTCTCCGGCCAGGCCTGCGCCATCGGCTACGCCGCCGAGGCCGGCGGGCCCGCCAAGTCCAGCGCCGTCGGGCTGTACCTGACCTCCTACTACGCCGGCGGCAGCATCGGCGCCGTCGCACCGTCCCCGCTCTACACCGCCGCCGGCTGGGGCGCGACCGTCGGCCTGCTGGCCGCCGTGGTCGGCGTCAGCGTCCTGGTGGCGCTCGCCGCCTGGTCGGCCGGGGCCGGCCGACCCCATCGAATCGAGGAACCCGTTTCATGACCGACACGACCGACCTGAACAGCCGGGACACGTTCTTCTGGCTCTGCCGGCTGGACAAGGCCTCGACGGTGATGACCGTCGAGGAGGGCATCGCACCGCGCGAGGTCGGCGCCCGGACGGCGGCCGCGATCGCCAAGGTCGTCTCCGACGCCGAGGCACCCGGGGCCGACCGGCCGACCGACTACCTGCAGGTCGAGCCACTGGTCCGCAACCTGGTGGGGCCGGACAGCTCCCGCATCCACTCCGGGCGCAGCCGTCAGGACATGCTGCCCACCGTCTACCGGCTGCTCCTGCGCGACCGCCTCGTCCTCGTCCACCGCGCACTCGGCGAGCTGCGCACCGGACTGCTCGCGCTCGCCGAGCGGTACGGGACGGCGATCGTGCCCGCGTACACCAACGGCGTCCAGGCCCAGCCGACCACCTTCGGACACCTCCTCCTCGGCTACGAGGCGACCCTCCGGCGCTCGGCCCTGCGCCTGGCCGAGGCCTATCCGCGCGTCAACCGGTGCCCGCTCGGGGCGGCGGCCCTCGCGACGTCGAGCTTCCCCGTCAACCGGGTGCGGCTGGCCGAACTGCTCGGCTTCGACGAGCCCGTGCAGAACTCCTTCGACGCGGCCCAGCTCTCGCCGATCGACATCGGGTTCGAGGTGGCGGCGAACGCCATGACGCTGGCGCTGTCCCTCGGCACCTTCGTCCAGGACGTGCACGCGCAGTACCACCACTCGCGGCCGTGGATCACCCTGGACAACACCGACCTCCTCAGCCCAAGCACCCTGATGCCCCAGAAGCGCAACCCCGTCGCGCTCAACCGGGCCCGGCTGCTGGCCAGCGAGGTGATCGGCGACGGCGTCTCGACGGCACTCGCCGCGCACAACGTGTGCTCGGGCCTCACCGACTACAAGCGGGCCGAGGCACAGCGGACCCTCGACCGCACGCTCGCCCTGCTCGGGGAGGTGCACGCCATCGTGGGCGGCATGCGGCTGGACGAGGAGGCCGCGCTCGCCGAGGTGCGGTCCGACTACTCGACGACCTCGGAGCTGGCGAACGTCCTGCAGCGCGACTGCGACGTCCCGTTCCACATCGGCCACCGGTTCGCCTCCGCCCTCGTCACGTACGGGCGCGGCGGCGGGCTGACGGTGGAGCGGCTCGACTTCGCCGAGGCGCGGCGGCTCTACCGGGAGATCGCGGTGGAGTTCGACGGCGTCGACGGCGAACTCCCGTTGACCGAGGCGCAGTTCCGTGCCGCGCTGGACCCGGTGGACATGGTCGCGTCCTACCGGGGGCTCGGCGGCCCGCAGCCGGCCGAGTTCCGGCGGATGCTCGCGGAGGCCCAGGAGGCGGTGCGGGCCGACGCGTCGTGGCTCGACGCGGTGGCCGGCCGCCTGAGCTCGGCGGAGGCCGCACTGGAGGCGAGCTTCGGCGAACTGGCCGGGTAACCGGCCGCCGACCCGACCGGACAGGCCCGGACAGGAGTGGACAGTCGCCGCTCCTGCCGGGCCTGGATAGTGGACAGCGGCCCGCACGAGTCTGTGCGGCATGAACCTCCACCGCACTCAGCCGGGGCCGCCGACGCCCGGCCCCCGGCCGGCGGCCGTGCTCACGGTGCTCGCCGCCGCGCAGTTCACCGTCATGGTCGCGACCTCGATCGTGAACGTCGCGCTGCCGCAGATCCGCGCCGGGGTCGGCCTGTCGGACGGCGGCACCACGTGGGTGGTCAACGCCTACGGCCTGGCGTTCGGCGCGCTCCTCCTGGCGGGCGGACGGGCGGCCGATCTGTTCGGCCGCCGCCGGGTGCTGACCGCCGGACTCGCGCTGTTCGCGGGCGCCTCCCTGGCAGCGGGCCTGGCCACCTCCCCCGGCGTGCTGATCGCGGCACGCGTCGTCCAGGGCCTGGGCGCCGCCGCCATCGCCCCGGCCGCGCTCGCCCTGGCCATGGACCTGTACCCGCCCGGGCCCGCACGCGGCCGGGCGCTGGGGGTCTGGGGCGCCGTCTCCGGCGCGGGCGGGGCGGGCGGCGTGCTGCTGGGCGGTGCGCTCACCCAGGCGTGGGGCTGGCCGTGGATCTTCCACGCCGTCGCGCTCGGGACGGTGCTCGTCCTCGTCGCCGTCGCGGCCCTCCTCCCCCGCGCCGCCGGCCGCGGCGGCGGCGCGTTCGACCTGCTTGGCACGACCACCGTCACCCTCGCCCTGACCTGCCTGGTCTGGGGACTCACCACCGCGCGGGGCGCCGGCTGGACGGACGGCCGGGTGCTGGCCGCCCTCGGCTCCGCCGCCGCGCTGCTCGCCGTCTTCGCCGTCATCGAGCCGCGCCGCCCGAACGCGCTGATCCCGCCGCGCCTGTTCGCCACCGGCCGCGTCGCCGCGGGCAACCTGCTGATGGCCCTGCTCGGGTCCGTCTGGATCGCCCTCTTCTTCTTCCTGCCGCTCTACCAGCAGCAGGTCCTCGGCTCCGGCCCCCTGGCCACCGGCGCGGGCCAACTCCCGCTCGCCGCCGCCAACATGCTCGGCTCCACGCTCGCCCCGCGCATCTCCCGGCGGATCGGCGCCACCGCGACCGTGACCGCGGCCCTCCTCACCGAAGCCACGGGCCTGCTCTGGCTATCCCGGATCAGCGCCGACGGGAGCTACCTCGCCGACGTCCTCGCGCCGAGCGTCCTGGTCGGCCTCGGCCTGAGCGTCGCCTTCGTCCAGCTCACCGCGTTCGCCGTGGACGGCCTCCCGCCGCAGGACGCGGGCCTGGCCGGTGGGTTGGTGAACACCACCCGCCAGGTCGGCGGCGCGATCGGCCTCGCCGCCCTGGCCACCCTCGCCGGCTCCGTCACCGGCCGCGCCTCCGCCCACGCCCCGCACCTGGAAGCCCTCACGGCCGGCTACCGGGCCGCCTTCACGGTCTCGGCCGCCGTCCTGGCCGCGACGGCCGTCCTCGCGCTGCTCCTCGCCCGCTGCACCGGACCGCGCATCGCCGTCGAGCCCGCACGTCCGGCCGCCGAACCGCGCACCCTGCGAACCTCCCGTCCCTACTGAACAACACCCGTCATCGAGGAAGGAAGCCCACCCATGGCCACCATCGACGAGACCGCCCCCGTCATCGTCCGCCTGAGCACCACGATCGACGCCCCGCTCGCGACGGTCTGGGACGTCCACACCGACATCGCGGCCTGGCCCGCCTGGAACGCGGACGTCGACCGGGCCGCACCCGACGGCCCGCTGGCGCCCGGCAGCACCTTCCGCTGGCGGACCCACGGCCTGGACATCACCTCCACCGTCCTCGAACTCACCCCCGGCGAAAGGATCGTGTGGGGCGGTCCCGCGAACGGCATCGACGGCATCCATGTCTGGACGTTCGAGCAGGACGGCGACCACGTCACCGTCCGCACCGAGGAGTCCTGGGGCGGCGCCCCGGTCGAGGCCGCCGCCGACCAGCTCCGCAACGCCCTCCACGACTCCCTCGTGGACTGGCTCTCCCGCCTCAAGGCCCGCGCCGAGCAGTCCGCCTGACAACGCCGCACACCCTGACAACGCACCACACCCTGACGAGAAAGGCCCCTTCCATGACCACCGACAAGCCCTACCTGCTCGGCCACTACACCCCCGTCGCCGACGAGATCACCGCCACCGAACTCACCGTCGAGGGCGCCCTGCCCCCCGAGCTGACCGGCCGGCTGCTGCGCAACAGCCACAACCCCAAGCCCGGCGTCACCCCCGCCCACTGGTTCAAGGGCAGCGGCATGGTCCACGGCGTCCGCCTGCGCGAGGGCCGCGCCGAGTGGTACCGCAACCGCTGGGTCCGCACCCCCGCGCTCGACGGCGCCCCGTACCTGACCGAGCACGGCCCCGACCTGGCCGCCAGCACCGCCGGCACGCACGTCATCGAGCACGCCGGCCGGCTGCTCGCCCTGTGCGAGGCGAACCTGCCCTTCGAGCTCACCCGGGAGCTGGAGACGGTCGGCGCCTTCGACTTCGACGGCAAGCTGCGCACCGCGATGACGGCCCACCCCAAGCAGGACCCGGTGACGGGCGAGCTCCACTTCTTCGGGTCCTCGCCGTTCCCGCCCTTCCTCGTCTACCACGTCGCCGATGCCAAGGGCCGGATCGTCCGCAGCACCGAGATCCCGGGCGCGACCGCCTCGCTCAAGCACGACTTCGCCGTCACCCGCCGGCACGTGGTCTTCATCGAGGGCAACGTCACCTTCGACCCGGACGAGCATTCCGGCATCCCCTACGGCTGGAGCGACACCCAGCCCGCCCGGATCGGCGTCATGCCGCGCGGGGAGGACGGCACGCGGCACATCCGCTGGTTCTCCATCGAGCCGGGCAACATGCTGCACGTCGCCAACGCCTACGAGGACGGCCAGGGCCGCATCGTCCTGGAGGGCCCGACCGTCGACCGCGAGGGCTTCCGGCTCTCCTGGAACTGGTGGGTCGGCGCCCCCGGGCGCGGCACCGAGCCCAACGCCCGCTCCTACACCCGCCGTTGGGTGATCGACCTGGCGGCGGGCAGCGTCGACGAGCGGATCGTCGACGACCTCCCGGTGGAGTTCCCGACCCTCAACGAGGACTACCTCGGGGTCGAGAACCGCTACCAGTACGCCGTCTCCTTCCCCGACGAGAAGGGCTACGGCGGCTACGGCGTGGTCAAGTACGACCGCACCACCGGCGCCCGCCGCATCCACCGGGTCGGCGACGCCCGCCTGCCCAGCGAGGCCGTCTTCGTCCCCGCGGCCGGCGCCGTCCACGAGGACGACGGCTACCTGCTCACCGTCGTCTCCGACCTCAAGCAGGACGCCTCGCAACTCCTCGTCCTCGACGCGGCCGGCCTGGACCGGGTCGCCGCCGTCCACCTCCCCCGCCGGGTGACCGCGGGCATCCACGGCTCCTGGATCCCCGACACCGCCCTCGACGGCTCGGACGCCTGAAACGCCGCCGGCGCGCCCTCCCCCACGGCAGGGGGCGGGCGCGCCGGCGGTGTCGGCGGGGCTACTGCGGCGTCACGTACGCGCCGGAGATGCCACCGTCGACGAGGAAGGTGTTGGCGGTCATGAAGGAGGAGTCGTCAGAGGCGAGGAAGGCCACCGCGGCGGCGATCTCCTCGGGCTCGGCGAAGCGGCCCAGCGGGATGTGGACCAGGCGGCGGGCGGCCCGCTCCGGGTCCTTGGCGAAGAGCTCCTGGAGCAGCGGGGTGTTCACCGGCCCGGGGCACAGGGCGTTGACGCGGATGCCCTCGCGGGCGAACTGCACGCCCAGCTCGCGGGACATGGCCAGCACGCCGCCCTTGGAGGCGCTGTAGGAGATCTGCGAGGTGGCCGCGCCCATCACGGCGACGAACGACGCCGTGTTGATGATCGAGCCCTTGCCCTGGCGCTGCATGTGCGGGATCGCGTACTTGCAGCACAGGTAGACGCTGGTGAGGTTGACCTCCTGGACGCGCTTCCAGGCCTCCAGGCCGGTGGTGAGGATGGAGTCGTCGTCCGGCGGGGAGATGCCCGCGTTGTTGAAGGTGATGTCGAGGCGGCCGTACTCGTCGACGGCCCGCTGGAAGAGGTCGCGCACCGCGGCCTCGTCGGTGACGTCGGCCTGGATGAACAGGCCGCCGACCTCGTTGGCGGCCTTGGCGCCGGTCTCGGGGTCGAGGTCGACGCAGACCACCTTCGCGCCCTCGGCGGCGAAGCGGCGGGCGGTCGCCAGGCCGATGCCGCTGCCGGCGCCGGTGATGACGGCCACGCGGCCGTCGAGTCGCTGGGTCATGCTGATCATTCCTCCGTGGAGATGAAGACGTTCTTGGTCTGGGTGAAGGCGTCGAGGGCGTCCGGGCCGAGCTCGCGGCCGAGGCCGGACTGCTTGAAGCCGCCGAACGGCGTGGTGTAGCGCACCGAGGAGTGCGAGTTGACGGAGAGGTTGCCGGCGTCGACGCCGCGCGAGACCCGCAGGGCGCGGCCGAGGTCCCGGGTCCAGATGGAGCCGGACAGGCCGTACTCGGTGGCGTTGGCGATGCGCAGGGCGTCCTCCTCGTCGCGGAACGGGACGACGGCGACGACCGGGCCGAAGATCTCCTCGGTGAAGGCGCGGTCGTCGTGCCGCACGGGCGCGAGGACGGTCGGCGGGTACCAGAAGCCGGGCCCGTCGGGGGCGCTGCCGCGGAAGGCGACGGCCGACGCGTCCGGGACGTACGAGGAGACCCGCTCGCGGTGGGCGGCCGAGATCAGCGGGCCCATCTCGGTCTTCTCGTCGGTCGGGTCGCCGACCCGGACCCCGCGGACGGCCGGCTCCAGGAGCGCCATGAAGTCGTCGAACACGGAGGCCTCGACGAGGATCCGGGAGCGGGCGCAGCAGTCCTGGCCGGCGTTGTCGAACACGGCGTAGGGCGCGGTCGCGGCGGCCTTGGCGAGGTCGGCGTCGGCGAAGACGATGTTGGCGCTCTTGCCGCCGAGTTCGAGGGTGACGGGCTTCACCTGGGCGGCGCAGCCCGCCATGATCTCCTTGCCGACCCTGGTCGAGCCGGTGAACACGACCTTGCGCACGTCGGGGTGGGTGACGAAGCGCTGTCCGACGACCGGGCCGCGGCCGGGCAGGACCTGGAGCACGCCCTCGGGGATCCCGGCCGCCAGGGCGAGTTCGCCGAGGCGCAGCGCGGTGAGCGGGGTGAGCTCGGCCGGTTTGACGATGACGGTGTTGCCGGCGGCGAGTGC
This sequence comes from Kitasatospora sp. NPDC059722, assembly GCF_042733235.1. Classification (NCBI taxonomy): domain Bacteria; kingdom Bacillati; phylum Actinomycetota; class Actinomycetes; order Kitasatosporales; family Streptomycetaceae; genus Kitasatospora; species Kitasatospora sp. NPDC059722. Next base: position 90,984 of record NZ_JBHWGD010000004.1, on the reverse strand, counting down.
CGGGGCGAGGGCCCAGGCGGCGATCGGCATGGGGAAGTTCCAGGGCACGATGACGCCGACGACGCCGATCGGCTCCTGGAAGGTGACGTCGATGCCGCCGGCGACGGGGATCTGCCGGCCGAACAGGCGCTCGGGGGCGGCGGCGTAGTACTCGATGACGTCCCGCGCGTTGCCCGCCTCCCAGCGGGCGTTGCCGATGGTGTGGCCGGCGTTGGCGACCTCCAGGGCGGCGAGGTGCTCGCGGTCGGCGTCGACGGCGGCGGCGAAGGCGCGCAGCAGCCGGGCGCGGTCGGCGGGGGCCACCCGGCGCCAGGTGTCGAAGGCGGCGCGGGCGCGGGCGACGGCGGCGTCGGTCTCGGCGAGGCCGGCCAGTTCGACGGTGGTGATCACCTCCTCGGTGGCGGGGTTGACGACCTCGAAGAGGTCAGGTTCGGTCATCGGGCGGTCTCCCTCTGGCTGGCGGTGATGAACGCGTGGAACAGGCGCAGGTCGTCGGGGTCGGTCTCGGGGTGCCACTGGACGCCCAGGGCGAAGCGGTGGCCGGTGAGTTCGAGCGCCTCGACTGTGCCATCGGCACTGTGCGCGGTGGCCTGAAGGCCGCTGCCGAGCCGGTCGACGGCCTGGTGGTGGTAACAGGAGACCTCGGTGGCGGGCCCGAGGACGGCGGCGAGCCGGCTGCCGTCCGCGAGGCCGACGCGGTGGCGGACGAAGCGGGCGGGGACGATCTGGTGGCTGTCGTCGGGCAGGTGCTGGACGAGGGTGCCGCCGAGTTCGACGTTGAGCAGCTGCATGCCGCGGCAGACGCCGAGCAGCGGCAGGTCCCGGGCGAGGGCGGCGCCGAGGAGCCGGCTCTCCCAGTCGTCGCGGGCGTGGTGGGGCGGGCCGGTGCGCGGGTCGGGGGTCGCCGCGTAGCGGGCCGGGTCGACGTCCGGTCCGCCGGCGAGGACGAGTCCGTCGAGGGCGTCGAGCAGGTGGCCGGCGCCGCCCGGCTGGGGCGGCAGGAGCACCGGGGTGCCGCCCGCGCGGACGACGGCGTCGACGTACGTCTGGGGCACGAGGGAGGCGCGCTGGTTCCAGACGGACCAGGCGGCGTCGTCCTGGTAGCTGCTGATGCCGATGAGCGGTCGACGGCGGTCGTCGTGGGTCACAGCCGCTCGAATCCGCGGCGCCGCTCCCAGTCGGTCACCGCCCGCTCGTAGGAGGCGAGTTCGGTGCGCCCGGCGTGGGTGTAGTGCCGGACGACGTCCTTGCCGAAGGCCTCGGTGGCGACGGCGCTGCGCTCGAAGGCGTCGACCGCGTCGCGCAGGGTGGCGGGCACCCGGGGCGCGTCGGAGGCGTACGCGTTGCCAGTGAACTCCGGCTGGAGTTCGAGCTGTTGCTCGACGCCGTGCAGTCCGGCGGCGATCAGGGCGGCGACCGCGAGGTAGGGGTTGACGTCGCCGCCGGGGACGCGGTTCTCGAAGCGCAGCGACGGGCCGTGGCCGACGACGCGCAGGGCGCAGGTGCGGTTGTCGCGACCCCAGGCGATGGCGGTGGGCGCGAAGCTGCCGGGGACGTAGCGCTTGTAGGAGTTGACGGTGGGGGCGAACAGCAGGGCGAAGTCGGCGAGGCAGGCGAGCTGGCCCGCGAGGAAGTGCTCCATGGTGCGGGAGAAGCCGTGCGGGCGGTCGCCGGCGAACACCGGGGCGCCCTGCTCGTCGCGCAGGCTCAGGTGGATGTGGCAGGAGTTGCCCTCGCGTTCGTCGTACTTCGCCATGAACGTGAGGCTGCAGCCCTCCTGGGCGGCGATCTCCTTGGCGCCGGTCTTGTAGACGGCGTGGTTGTCGCAGGTGGTGAGGGCGTCGGCGTACTTGAAGGCGATCTCGTGCTGGCCGAGGTTGCACTCGCCCTTGGCGGACTCGACGGTGAGGCCGGCGCCGGCCATGCCGTTGCGCAGGCGGCGCAGGAGGGGTTCGATGCGTCCGGTGCCGAGGATGGAGTAGTCGACGTTGTACTGGTTGGCCGGGGTGAGCCGGGTGTAGTCCTTGTCCCAGGCCTGTTCGTAGCTGTCCCGGAAGACGATGAACTCCAGCTCGGTGGCGGCCTGGGCCTGCCAGCCGTAGCCGGCCAGGCGGTCCAGCTGGCGCTGGAGGACCTGGCGCGGGGAGACGGCGACCGGGGTGCCGTCGTGGTGGACGACGTCGCACTGGACCATGACGGTGGCGGGGTGCCAGGGGACGGACCGCAGGGTGGCGAGGTCGGGGCGCAGCGTCAGGTCGCCGTAGCCGTTCTCCCAGGAGGAGATCTCGTACCCGTCGACGGTGTTCATGTCGACGTCGACGGCCAGCAGGTAGCCGCAGCCCTCGGCGGCGCCGGGCACGACGTCGTCGAGGAAGTACTCGGCGGCGACGCGTTTGCCCTGGAGGCGCCCCTGCATGTCGGTCATGGCGAGCACGACGGTGTCGACGGACCCGTCGGCGACGCGGGTGCGCAGCTCGTCGAGGGTGAGCCGGGGGGTGGTCATCGGGTCTCCAGTTCGGTGTCCGGGGCGTCGGGCGCGGACGGCGTGGACGGCGTGGACGGCGTGGACGGTGCGGTCGGGGCGGCGCCGACGTGGGGCCCGGTGAACCAGTGCCGGGCGGAGGCCAGCCACCAGAGGCCGGCGAAGCCGACCACGACGGCCACGGCGACGGGGGTGTAGTTGAAGCTCTCGGCGTCGATCGGGCTGGCGGTGGGCAGCATGAACAGGACGGTGATCACCGCCGTCCAGGCGACGGCGACGATGCCTATCGGCCGGCTCCAGCGGCCCAGGTGCCAGGGGCCGCGCGGGAAGTCCTCGCCCTGGCGCAGCCGCAGGTACACCGGGATGACGTAGGAGATGTAGAGGCCGATGACGGAGATCGAGGTCACGGCCGTGTAGGCGGTGTTGTTCCAGAGCGCGGGCAGTCCGAGCAGCAGGGCGCCGCCGGTGGCCAGCCAGACCGCGTTGGTCGGGGTCTGGGTGCGCGGGGAGATGCGGTGCCACAGGCGGGAGCCGGGCAGCGCGCCGTCGCGGGAGAAGGCGTAGATCATGCGGGAGTTGGCGGTGACCGAGGCCATGCCGCAGAAGAACTGGGCGCCGATGACGATGATCAGCAGGAACTGGGCGCCGCCGGAGCCGATCGCGTCGATGAAGATCTGCGCGGGCGGGACCTGGGTGTCGCTGTTGAGCGCGCCGTCGTAGTCGCGGATCGCGAAGGTGATGCCGAGCAGCAGGATCCAGCCGGCGACCAGGGAGACGGTGATGGCGTTGACGATGCCGCGCGGGCCGGAGCGGGCGGCGTCCTGGGTCTCCTCGGTCATGTGCGCGGAGGCGTCGTAGCCGGTGAGGGTGTACTGGGCCATCAGCAGGCCGAGCATCGCGACGTAGAACTGGTTGTGGAACCCGGTCTGGTTGACGAACTCGGTGAGGACGAAGGACACGGAGGCGTGCCGCTCGGGGAGGAACGCGAGCGCGCCGACGATGATCGCGACGCCGACCAGGTGCCACCACACGGACACGCTGTTGAGGAGGGCGACCAGGCGCACCCCGAAGGTGTTGAGCAGGCCGTGCACCACCAGGATGACCGCGAAGATCTCCATGGTGTGCGCGGGGGTGGCCGCGACGCCGAAGCGGAGGTCGAGGAACGCGTTGGTGAAGAAGGCGGCGCCGTAGTCGACGCTGGCGGTCACCGCGACCTGGCCGAGGAAGTTGAACCAGCCGGTGAACCAGCTCCAGGCCGGGCCGCTCGTTCGACTCAGCTTGGCGGACCAGTAGTAGAGCCCGCCGGCCGTCGGGTAGCTGGAGCAGATCTCGGCCATCGCGAGGCCGACGCAGAGGGTCAGCAGGCCGACCACCGGCCAGCCCCAGATGATCAGGGCCGGGCCGCCGGTCTTCATCCCCGTCCCGTACAGGGTGAGGCAGCCGGAGAGGATCGAGACGATGGAGAAGGAGACGGCGAAGTTGGAGAAGCCCGACATCGAGCGGGCCAGCTCCTGGGTGTAGCCCAGCTCGCGGAGGCGTTGTTCGTCGGCGGAAACGGGGGAGGAGTCCACCGGAAACACGGCGGGGCCAGGGTGGTCGGGTGAGCGTGCGTCGGTCATGGGCACCCCTGGGGGTTGAGGGTGTGCCGGGGTGCGCGCGGCCACGACGGCGTGGCGCGGTCGCCCCGGCGGGTTCGACGGTCGGACGGCTCTTCAATGGTCTGGAATCAGTCCATTGGGTGGGTGAGCAGCATCGTTCCGGCTGGACGGGGGCCGCGTCAAGAGTGGGAGGGGAACGAGTACGGGAATCCCGTTCGTAGGTACGATTCCGGCGTGGACGTGGACGAAACACGTGAGCGGGCGCGGCTCGACTGGCAGGCCGGGGCAATCTTCCGCCCGGTGCGGACCGGCAACGCCTTCGAGGAGACCGTCGAACGGCTGCTCCAGGCGATCAAGCTCGGCGTCTTCGGCCCCGGCGACCGGCTGCCCGCCGAACGCGACCTCGCCGCCCGGCTCGGCGTCAGCCGCGACACCCTGCGCGAGGCGCTCCGCACGCTCCAGCAGGCCGACTGCGTCGAACCCCGCCGCGGCCGCTACGGCGGCACCTTCGTCACCTACCGGATGCCCGAACCGGACGTCGACGACCTGCGCCGCGCGGCCCGTGACCTCGGCGGCGCGCTGGAGGACGCGCTGACCTACCGCCAGGTCCTGGAGGTCGGCGCCGCCGAGGCCGCCGCCCGGCGCCCCCTCTCCCCCGAGCAGCGGGCCCACCTGGAGAGCCGGCTGGAGGAGCTGGAGGGGGCGCCGGCGGAGCAGTACCGCCAGCTGGACTCGCGCTTCCACCTCGCCATCGGCGAGCTCACCGGCTCCCCCACCCTCGCCGCGGCCATCGCCGAGGCCCGGATGCGGCTCAACGACCTGCTCAACGCGATCCCCATGCTGGACCGCAACATCGAGCACGCCGCCGAGCAGCACCGGGCGATGGTGCGGGCGATCCTCGACGGCGACGGCGACGGCGCCCGCCGCGCCACCGAGGAGCACCTCGCCGCGACGGCGGCGCTGCTGCGCGGCTTCCTGGCCTGAGGCCGCTACGACGCCGCGGACCGGTGGTGCAGCGTGTCGTCCAGCCAGTCGTACCTCACGAGGTCGGGCCGTGCAACTCCCGCTGCCACAGGGCCTCGCCGAGCAGGTCCAGGCCCTGGCGCAGGTGGCGCCGGTAGGTGCCGAAGGGCAGGCCGAGGCGGCGGGCGGCGGCCTCCTGGGTGGGCGCGCCGGAGAAGTAGCCCGCCGTCAGGGCGTCCCGGGCCCGCACGCCGCGCGGGTCCCGCGCGAGGTCGTCGACGGACCGGCGCAGCAGCGCGCGCAACTCCGCGACGGGATCGGCGAGGTCGGCCGCGAGACGGGCCCGCATCAGCGCGCAGGCGGCGAAGGCGCCCGGGTCGCGCCAGTGCGTCAGCGCCTCGCGCACGGCCTGGTCGAACGCGGAGCGCGAGACGGGCGACGGTCCCGACGAGACGGGCTCGTCGGTGGCCGTGATGAAGCGCTGGAGCCAGGCCTCCACGGGCACCTGACGCCAGTCGACGCCGAACACCCCGTAGGTGTGCTCACCGACGCGCGGCCGCGCACCGGTGTCGGCGAGGGTCCCCCTGACGCGCTCGGCCCACGTCTCGGCGTCCCGCCAGACGGCGAAGCCGTACGCACGGCCGCGGGCGCGGGCGGACTCCGCCTGGGCGCGGGAACTGCTCAGGTCGATGACGCGCGACGGGACCTGGTAGCGCTCCGGGTAGACCGTGAAGCGGCTGATCCCGATGTGCTCGCCCGGGCGGACCGGCACGGCGGCCTCGGTGTGCGCCCACGCCGCGGCGACGACGGGATCGGTGGCCAGGTCCTCGGGGTCGGGCGGGGCTGGCAGCGCGAGCCGGGCCGTGAACGCCACGACGCGGCCCGTGCCGACGAGGCGGTAGACGCTGAAGGCCTCCGGCTGGCGCTGCGCCCAGTAGCGGACCAGGTCGGCGGAGGCGGTGCCCTCGGCCTCCTCCGCCATGCGCAGCACGACGGCCAGGTCCTCCGGGTGCAGCGGGCGGTCGTGCACCTCGTCCTCGCGGTCCCAGGTCCGCAGCCGCGCCAGGGCCTTGCCCTCCCGGAAGAGGTAGAAGAGCTCGTCGGTGACGGTCCACGCCCGCTCCTCGGGTTCCTCGCGCAGGATCCGCAGGTACTCGTCCGCGAGGCGCCGGCGCATCGTCGCGAAGGCGTTGGGCGCCCGCCAGCGCAGGTCGGCGGCCAGCGTCTCGCGTGCGGCGTCGTGGGGATGGAGCCCCTGGTGCGTGGACTCCATGAACGGCAGGTCCCTCAGCCAGGAGAAGAGGACGTGGGCGTCCTCCTCGGGCAGCACCGCGGTGAGGAGCTCCTCCGAAGTCGAGAAGGCCTGGGCCGCCACCTCCAGGGCGCGCCGGTGGGCGGCGGTGGGCACCTCGCCGATCAGGCCGGTCAGCAGGGTGCGCAGGACGTCCGCCGAGGGGGCCCAGATCTCCTCCCGGCCGCAGCCCGCCGATCCCGCGGCCGCCGCGAGGGACAGCGCCAGCGGGTTGCCCCCGGCGAAGCGCAGCACGCGGTCCCGCAGTTCCGGGTGGATCCGCGCCGCCACGAGCAGGCCGCGGGCCTGCTCCTCGGAGAACGGCTCCAGCTCGGTCACGTGCAGGAGCCCGGACCAGGCGGGGTCGGCGGCCCACTGCGGCTGCGGCGCGAGCCGGCCGGCCAGCACGACCAGGGCGTCGTCCGCGGCGCGCGGCAGGAAGTGGTGCCACAGCCAGCTCTCCAGCCACTGGCAGTGCTCGAAGGAGTCCACGAACAGCACCGTGCCGGGGACGTCCAGGAACGCGGCGGCCGCACGCTCGAAGTCGGCCGGGTCCCGGCTGACGAAGCGGCCGTCGAGCTCGACGAGCGGCCGTCCCTCCGCGCGGGCGTCGTCGGCCAGACGCCGCAGCAGCGTCGACTTCCCGATGCCGCCCGGTCCGACCACGTAGAAGGCGAACGGCGCCTGCGGCCGCCCGGCCAGGGCGTCGCCGAAGCGCTCCAGTTGCTCGTCCCGGCCTATGAACGCCCGGACGCGCGCGCTGCTGAGCCTCTCCCCCACGGACACCACGGCGGCTCCCCTTCCCTCCGGTTTCAGCCGCCCATCCAACCAGACGCAACTCCTTCGCGTTAGTCTGGACCGCATGAATGCCCGACCGACCACACGCCCCGGCGGGCGCAGCGCCCGCGTCCAGCAGTCCGTCCACCAGGCCGTCCGCGATCTCGAAGCGGAACTGGGCCGGGACGCCCTCACCGTGCCCCTGATCGCCGCCCGTGCGGGCGTCACGCCGTCCACCGTCTACCGCCGCTGGGGGGACCTGCGGGAACTCCTGTCGGACGTGGCCGTGGAGCGGCTGCGCCCCGACGCCCCGCCGGCCGACCACGGGAGCCTGCGGGCGGACCTGGAGGCGTGGACGGCGCAGTTCGCCGAGGAGATGTCCTCGACGGCGGGCCTCGCGTACATCCGCGACGCACTGCTGGGCGATCCCGGGCACGGCAACGCGGCGCGCTGCTCCGACTACGCCGCCGAGCAGTTGAAGGCGGTCGGGGTGCGCGCGGCCGGGCGCGGGGAGGCCGTGCCCGACCTGGAGGGCCTGCTGGACGCCGTCGTCGCCCCCCTGATGTACCGGATCCTGTTCCGCCCCTCGGACCTGTCGGCCGCCTACACGGACCACCTGGTGGCGACGGCGCTGGGCCGGATCGCGCCGCCTCCCGCCCTCACGTAAAAGCTAAGGGTTTGCGTTTGAGGGACTGTGAGCCTAGAGTGCTTAACGCAAAGCATTCGCCTTAAGGCTCAGAGGTGCTTCCATGTCCAGCGTCATCGCCTTACTGTCCCGTCCCCCTCGCCTTCCCGTCCTGGGCCGCCGCGTCGCCTTCCCGCTCCACGCCTCGGTCCTGGTCGGCCTGCTGGCCGCCTCCAGCGCGCCGACCCCCGTCTACGCGCTCTACCAGGCCGCCTGGCACTTCTCGGCCATGACGCTCACCGTCGTCTTCAGCACCTACGCACTCGCCCTGCTGGTGGCGCTCCTGACCGCGGGAACGCTCTCGGACCACCTCGGCCGCCGTCCGGTCCTCGCCGGGGCGCTGGTCGCCGAAGCCGTCGCCATGGCCCTCTTCGCCACCGCCCAGGGCGTGCCGGCGCTGATCGCCGCCCGGATCCTGCAGGGCCTGGCCACCGGCGTGGCCACCAGCGCCGCCGGAGCCGCCCTGCTCGACTTCGAGGACCCCGACCGCCCCGGCCGGGCCACGGCCGCCAACGGCATCACCCCCGTGGCCGGCATGGCGGCCGGCGTCCTGGCCGCGACCGCCCTCGTGCAGTACGCCCCCGCCCCGACCCGGACGGTCTACCTGCTGCTGCTCGTCCTGTTCACCGCCCAGGCCGCCGCCGTCCTGCTCACCCCCGAGACCGCCCGCCCCCACCCCGGCGCCTGGCGCTCCCTGCGCCCCGCGGTCACCGTCTCCCCCGCCTCCCGCCCGGCCTTCGCCCTCGCCGCGCCCGGCATCGTCGCCGCGTGGGCCCTGGGCGGCTTCTACTCCTCCCTCGGCCCCTCGCTCGCCCGGCTCATCGCCCCGCACGCCACCCGCGCCACCGGCGGCCTGGTCTTCTTCACCATGACGGCCGCAGCGGGCCTCGCCGCCCACGCCGCCCGGGCGCTGCCCGCCCGCACCGTCAACCTCGCGGGCACCGCACTCCTGATCCCGGGCGCCCTGCTCACCCTGAGCAGCCCCCAACTGCACAGCCTGACCGCCCTGTTCGCGGGCACCGCCCTCGCCGGCGCGGGCTTCGGCGCCGTCACCCAGGGAGCCCTGCGCCTGCTGCTCCCCCCGGCCGCCCCCGACGAACGCGCCGGCACCCTCGCCGCCTACTACGTCCTCAGCTACCTCGCCATGAGCATCCCCGCCGTCCTCGCCGGACTGCTCACCAACCTCTACGGCCTGCAGACCGCCGTCGCCGTCTACGCCGCGACCGTCGTCCTGCTGGCCGCCACCGGCCTCACCCACGCCGCGCGGCAGCACCGCCCGGCCCCGCACCCCTCCGGAAGGACCCCCCGATGAACACCGGCTGGAACCTCGGCGACATCACCGTCCGCCGCGTCGACGAGATCGAACTGCCCCGCCAGACCGGCCCCTGGCTGCTGCCCGCCGCCACCAAGGAGGTGCTGGACGAAGCACCGTGGCTGCGCCCCGACTTCGCCGACGCCGACGTCCCCCGTCTGGCGAGCCACGGCTTCGCCCTGGAGGCCGGCGGACTGCGGATCGTCGTGGACACCGGCATCGGCAACGGCAAGACCCGCGCCAACCCGGCCTGGAACGGCCTCGACACCGACTTCCTGGACCGCCTGACGGCCGCCGGCTTCCCGCCCGAGAGCGTCGACCTCGTGATCACCACCCACCTGCACACCGACCACGTCGGCTGGAACACCCGCCTCGACGGCGAGGACTGGGTCCCCACCTTCCCCAACGCCCGCTACCTCACCAGCCGCACCGAATGGGACCACTGGGCCGCCACCGAGCTGGACGAGGCCCGCGCCCAGATGTTCCGCGACTCCGTCCACCCCGTCCACGACGCCGGGCTGTACCACCCCGTCGACGTCCCCGAGCAGGGCCGCGAAGTGGCCCCCGGCGTCCGCCTGGTCCCGGCCCCCGGCCACACCCCGGGCCAGGTCGCCGTGGAACTGCGCGGAGCCGACCGCCGCGCCCTGATCACCGGCGACAGCATCCACCACCCCGTCCAGCTCTCCCACCCCCACGTGCACAGCTGCGTCGACATCGACTCCGCCCAGGCGATCCGCACCCGCGCCGGGATGCTCGAAGCCCTCGCCGACACCGACGCCCTGCTCCTGGGCACGCACTTCCCGCACCCCACGGGCGGCACCGTCCGCCGCGAGAACGGCCACTACCGCCTCCACGCCGAGCCGGCCGGCCAACTCCCGCCCACGGCGGCCTGATCCAGGCGCCGGCCGCGGCTCACTCGGTGCGCTCGACGCTCCACCCCGGCAGGTACTCGAAGAACGTGACGGCCTCCTCCCGCCACCGCGGACGCCACCCGGCGGCCTCGGTGGCGGCCTCGCGTGCGCGGCGCCGCATGTCCGCCGTCATCTTCTCGGGGACGCCGTGGCGCTCGGCGATGTCCCGGATGGCGGCGATGGTGCCCTCGGTGCAGGCTCCGTCGCCGAGTGCGGACTCCACCAGGGCCCGTTCGGAGCCGGTCGCCACCGCCAGGAGGGCGCGGACGGTGTAGTTGCGGCGCCCTTCCCGGATGTCCGCGCCGGTGGGCTTGCCCATGGCGGCCGCGTCGCCGAAGAGGTCCAGGTAGTCGTCGCGCATCTGCCCGCAGATCCCCACCAGCCGGGCGTAGCGCCGCAGTTCCTCGTCGTGGCGGCCCGGTTCGGCGCCGGCGGCGAGCAGTCCCAGCTGGAGCGGCGCGAGGACGGAGTAGCGGGCGGTCTTGTACTCGGCCACGTCGTGCAGCAGGTCCTCGGCCGGGTCCGCGGTGAAGTCCCGTTCCAGGTCGGCGATCTGGCCGGCGAATGTGGCCGACGCCGCTCGCGTCTGCACCTCCACCATGGCCTGCCGCACCGCGAGCGGGGCCCGGGAGTCGAGGAGGACCCGGAGGGACAGGGCGAGGGCGAGGTCGCCGGCGAGGAGGGCGAGCCCGAGCGCGGCCTGCGGCCGGTCGGGGAACCGGGCGCGGTAGGCGTAGTAGGTGGAGGGACCGCCCCGGCGGGTGGGGCTGTCGTCGATGATGTCGTCGTGGATCAGCCCGTGGGCCTGGAGCAGTTCGATGCTCAGCGCGGCGTCGTCGAGCCCCTCCACGGAGTCTGCGGTCACCAGGCGGGCGGCTTCGAAGAGGAGGGCCACCCGCATCCGCTTGCCGCCGCGCAGTGACAGGTCCCGCAGGAGGCCGAGGCACTCCGGGGTGAACCGGCTGGACGTCGGGGCGTCGAAGTCGGCGGCCAGGTCCCGGAAGTACTGCTCGAACCGCGCGCCGAACCGCCGCTCGTACCCGGCGAGGCGGGCCCGGATCTGCTCGGTGAGGACGGCGGCATCGGTCACGGGACGGTCTTCCGTTCTAGGAGGGAACGTGCATCCGGCTTGCGCGGAGCGGCACGGACCAGGGCAGCGGTTCTCATGGCGGTGGTTCGGACACCATGCTCCCCCATCCGCAGCGCGGTCCGAGCAGCCGGTGGCCGGCCGACCCTCACCGCCCCAACGCCAAGACTTGGCAATGATTTCCATCTCAAACTACAAGCCCCTGGTTGTGAAAATCGTTTCCATCTAACGTGGAGGTGTCCACCGGAGCTGGACCCCGCCCACCGGCAGGGCCAGCGGGTTCGAAGGAGCAAGTCCCCATGCGTGCCGCCCCGTCCAGCAAGGCTCGTCCCCGCCCCTTCAGAGTCGTCCTCGGCGCCACCGCCGTCGTCGCCCTCGCCGCCACCAGCGCGTGCTCCACCAGTTCATCGGCGAGGACCGCGGCCGCGGCGGCCGCGGGGTCGAGCAGCGCCGGCGGCGGCTCGAAGGTGATCCAGGTCGCCGCCGCGGAGAACTTCTGGGGCTCGATCGCCGCCCAACTCGGCGGGGACCACGTCAAGGTGACGAGCATCATCACCAACCCGGACACCGACCCGCACTCCTACGAGCCCACCGCCGCCGACGGCCGCACCGTCGCGGGCGCGGACTACGTGATCGCCAACGGGATCGGCTACGACGCGTGGTCCGACAAGCTGCTCTCCGCGAACCCGGGGCCGAACCGGATGACGCTGAAGGTCGGTGACCTGGTGGGGAAGAAGGAGGGCGACAACCCCCATCAGTGGTACTCGCACGACAGCGTGTACAAGGTGATCGACCGGATCACCGCCGACTACCAGAAGGCGGACCCGGCCGACGCGGCCTACTTCGACCAGCAGAAGCAGACCTTCACCACCCGGACGCTGGCCACGTACAACCAGCTGGAAGCCGACATCAAGGCGAAGTACGCGGACACCCCGATCGGCGCCTCCGAGTCGATCGTCACCCCGCTCGCCGAGAGCGTCGGCCTGAAGATGCTCACCCCGGAGACGTTCCTCGACGCGGAGAGCGAGGGCACCGACCCGACCGCCGCCGACAAGGCCGCCATCGACCGCCAGATCTCCGGCAAGCAGATCAAGATCTACGTCTACAACTCCCAGAACTCCAACCCCGACGTCGTGGCGCAGGTCAACGCCGCCAAGGCGCAGGGCATCCCGGTCGCCCAGGTCACCGAGACCCTCGCCCCGGCCGACGCCACCTTCCAGGACTGGCAGACCCAGCAGTTGCAGGGCATCGCCGACGCGCTGAAGGCGGCCACGGGCAAGTGAGCGGGCGGAACGAGCCGGGCAAGTGAACAAGCGGAGGGAGACGGGCACATGAGCATCCATCCGATCGAGAAGGTCCGTACGGACATCGGGCACACCGCTCCCGCCGGGGAGCCGGTGCTGTCGCTGCGCGGCGCGGCCGTGCGCGTGGGCGGGCGGACCCTCTGGTCGGGGGTCGACCTGACCGTCGGGGCCGGGGAGTTCACCGCCGTCCTCGGCCCCAACGGGGTCGGCAAGTCCACCCTCGTCAAGGTCCTGCTGGGGGTCCTCCCGGCGGCGGCCGGCGAGGTGCGCGTCCTCGGCGGCGCGCCCGGCGAGCGCAACGCGGCCGTCGGGTACCTGCCGCAGCGCCGCACCTTCGACGCGGGCGTGCGCATCCGCGGGGTGGACGTGGTGCGGCTGGGCCTGGACGGGGATCAGTGGGGGATCCCCGTCCCGGGCCTGGGCCGGGCCAAGCGCCGGGCCGCCCGGGAAAGGGTCGAGCAGGCCGTCGAGCTGGTCGGCGCAGGCAGGTACGCGCACCGGCCGATCGGGCAGTGCTCGGGCGGCGAGCAGCAGCGGCTGCTGATCGCCCAGGCGCTGGTGCGGCGCCCGCGCGTGCTGCTGCTGGACGAGCCGCTGGACAGCCTGGACCTGCCCAACCAAGGTGCGATCGCCGGGCTGTTGGGCCGGATCTGTCACGAGGAGGGGGTGTCGGTGGTGATGGTCGCCCATGACGTCAACCCGATCCTCCACCACCTGGACCGGGTGGTGTACATCGCCGAGGGCGGCGCCGTCGCGGGCAGGCCCGCCGAGGTGATCACCTCCGAGACGCTCACCCGGCTGTACGGCACGCCCGTCGAGGTGCTGCGCACGAGCGACGGCCGCCCGGTCGTGGTCGGGCAGCCGGAGGCGCCGGCGCTCCACACCGACCGGCACGGGAGGGGGGACGCCGATGCCGCTCGCGACTGATGCGTGGTCACCACGCTTCTCCTGGAACCTGGTCGCCGACTTCCAGGACATGTGGTCCTACCTGTCCATGGTGAACGCCTTCCGGGCCGGGCTGATCGTGGCCGTCGTGTGCGCCGTGGTGGGCTGGTTCGTGGTCCTGCGCCGGCAGACCTTCGCCGCGCACACGCTGTCCGTCGCGGCGTTCCCCGGCGCCTCGCTGGCCGTCCTGGCCGGCTTCTCCACCTCGCTCGGCTACCTCGGGTTCTGCACCGCCGCGGCCCTGGTGATCGCGGCGCTGCAGCGCGGGGGCCGAGAGGGCGGGGCGGAGGAGTCCGCCGTCACCGGGACGGTCCAGGCGTTCGCGCTGGCCTGCGGCTTCCTCTTCATCAGCCTGTACAAGGGCCTGCTGGAAGGGCCGATGGCGCTGCTGTTCGGCGACTTCCTGGGCATCACCACCGGGCAGGTGGTGACCCTCGCGGTGATCGGCGCGGTGGTGCTCGCCGTGCTCGCGGTGATCGGACGCCCGCTGCTGTTCGCCTCGGTGGATCCGGAAGTGGCGGCCGGCCGGGGCGTGCCGGTGCGGCTGCTGGGCACGCTGTTCCTGGTCCTGCTGGGCGCGGCCACGGCCGAGGCGAGCCAGATCACCGGCACGCTGCTGGTGTTCGCACTGATGGTGATCCCCGCCGCGACCGCCCAGCAGCTCACCGCCCGGCCGGGGCTCGGCCTGGTGCTGTCGGTGCTCCTCGGCCTGACCGCCTGCTGGGCCGGACTGATCGCGGCCTACTACCAGCCGTACCCGCTGGGCTTCTTCGTGACGGGCTTCGCGTTCGCCGCCTTCGTCCTCGCCCACCTGGTCCGCCACACCCGCGAGGCCGTCGGCCGCCGCGCGCGGACACCACTCGCGACCGGAGGTGCCGCATGACGTCCGTCGTCACCCAGGCGTTCTTCCAGCACGCCCTGCTCGCCGGGACGTTCATCGCGCTCGCCTGCGGCCTGGTGGGCTACTTCCTGGTGCTGCGCGCCCAGATCTTCACCGGTGACGCGCTCAGCCACGTCGCGTTCACCGGCGCGATGGCCGCCCTGGCCGGCGGCTACGACCTGCGCCTCGGGCTGTTCGCCGCGACCATCGGCGTCGGCCTGCTGATCGGCGGCCTGGGCCGGCACGGGCGCGCGGACGACGTGGTGATCGGCAGCGTCTTCGCCTGGATCCTCGGCCTGGGCGCCTTCTTCCTCACCATCTACACGACCTCGCGCAGCGGCGCCCGGGGCGGCGCCGGCACCAGCGTCCTGTTCGGCTCGATCTTCGGCCTGCACGGGAACCAGACCGCCGTCGCGGTCGCCATCGCGGGTGCGGTGTGCCTGACCGTGCTGCTGATCGCCCGGCCGCTGCTGTTCGCCACGCTGGACGAGGCCGTGGCCGCCGCCCGCGGCGTGCCCGTGCGGCTGCTGGGATTCGCGTTCCTCGCACTGGCCGGCGCGTGCGCCGGCGAGGCCACCCAGGCCGTCGGATCGCTCCTCCTGCTCGGGCTGCTCGCCGCCCCGGCAGGCGCGGCGATCCGGCTCACCGACCGCCCGTTCCGCGCCCTCGCGCTGTCGGCCGCGCTCGCCGTCGCCGACATGTGGGGCGGCCTGCTGCTCAGCGCGGCGGCGCCGAAACTGCCGCCGAGCTTCGCGATCATGGCCGTCGCCACCGCCGTGTACGCCGCCACCTTCCTGGTCCGCCCGGCCCGGACCACCGGTCCGGCAACGGTCCGAACCGGGCCGTGAGCACGGAGGGTGAGCCGATGACCTCGACGCCGATGACCGAGACGCCGATAGCCGAGACGGAGAACACCGCGCTGACGGAGGCCTTCCGCCGAGCCGCCGCCCGCCGCCGGACCACGCGCGAACAGACCCGGGACGACGGCGGGTTCGGCCGCCTCACCCCGCAGCGCGCCGAGGTGCTGCGCGCCCTCGCCACGTGCGAGGACTTCGTCAGCGCCCAGCTCCTGCACGCCGGACTGCTCGCCGCCGGATCCCGGGTGGGCCTGAGCACCGTCTACCGCACCCTCACCGCGCTCGCTGCCGTCGGCCGCGCCGACGTCATCCGCGACACCAACGGCGAACGGCTGTTCCGCCACCGGCCGGGCACCGCCCACCGGCACTACCTCGTCTGCCGCGCGTGCGGCCTGAGCCGGTCCGTCGAGTCCGCCGCCGTCGAGGCGTGGGCCGACCACGTCGCCCGGACATCGGGCTTCGCGGACGTGCGGCACACCGTCGAACTCACCGGCACCTGCGCCACCTGCCTCGCGGCCGGCTGACCGTCCGCGGCCGCGCGGACGACCCGCCACTCCCAGGCCCTCCGCTCCCAGGCCCTCCGCGCGACCGGCCCACCGGGACCTCTAGATGAAGATGATTATCAACGCTACTCTATCCCCGCTCCCCACTTGACGGTGAGCAGACAGTTCTCGCCGTCCATCGGCGGCGAGCGGGCTGAGGGGCGGTCACCTTGGTGAAGACGAGTCTCGGCAGCGCCCGGCACCTCCCGGCGGAACCGGCGGTCACCCCGCCCCGCCGGAGGCCCGCGCTGCCGTTCGGGGTACTGGCGGCAGCGGTGGCCACCGTCGTCCTGGTGCCGGCGTGGGACGCGGGCGTCGTGCGGACCTGGCGGACCGTCATGGTCGCCATCGTGGTGCAGGGCGTGCCGTTCCTGGTGCTCGGCACCGTGGTCTCGGCGGCGCTCGGGGCGTTCGTCCCCGAGCGGGTCTTCACCCGGGTGCTGCCGCGCAACCCCGCCCTGGCCGTACCGGTGGCCGGGGTCGCCGGCGCCGTCCTGCCGGGGTGCGAGTGCGCGTCCGTCCCGGTGGCCGGAAGCCTGATGAGACGGGGAGTCGCCCCGGCGGCGGCCCTGGCGTTCCTGCTCTCCGCGCCGGCCATCAACCCGGTGGTGCTCGTCGCCACCGCGATCGCCTTCCCCGGAATGCCGGAGATGGTGCTGGCGCGCCTGGCCGCCTCGCTCCTGACGGCGGTCGTGATGGGCTGGCTCTGGGTGGCGTTCGGCCGGCCGGAATGGCTACGGCTCCCGAAGGGCCCGGCCGGTGACGGCGACGGCTCGCGCAACCCGCTGGAGGAGTTCCGGCGCGGCTTCCAGCACGACTTCCTCCAGGCCGGCGGCTTCTGGTGGTCGGCGCCGCGGCCGCCGCCACCTTCAACGTCCTCGTCCCGCCGTCGGTGCTGCGCGTCTTCGCCGACGAACCCTGGCTGGGCGTCCCGGTCCTGGCGTTCCTCGCCGTGGTGCTGGCGGTCTGCTCCGAAGCGGACGCCTTCGTCGCCGCCTCGCTGACCGGCTTCTCACCGGTCGCCAGGCTCGCCTTCATGGTCGTCGGCCCGATGGTCGACCTCAAACTCGTCGCGCTCCAGTCCGGGGCCTTCGGCCGCGCGTTCGCCGCCCGCTTCTCCTCCGCGACCTTCGTCGTGGCCGTCGGCACCAGCATCGTGATCGGAGGGCTCGCGCTGTGAAGGCCACGCTCCGGGGCCTCGCCCCGTCCCTGCTCGTCGCGCTCGTGGGCGCGGCACTGCTGCGGATCACCCTCGCCGGGGACGTGTTCCTCCAGTACGTCAAGGAGGGCCTGCGCCTTCCGCTCATCGGCTCAGGACTCGTCCTGGTCGGACTGGGCATCGCGGGCGTCGCACGCCGGCTGGCCGAGCGGCACCGGGAACCCGTGCTTCGCTTCGGCCGGGACGCCGAGGGCAACGCCGTCTGGCACCGGCCCGCCACGCACGAAGGGCACGACTCCGGGCACGGACACGGACACGACCACGACCACGGCCCGCGGGTGGCGTGGCTGCTGACCGTCCCCGCCCTCCTGCTGCTCTGCCTCGCCCCTCCCCCACTGGGCTCGTTCAGCGCCTCCCGCGACGGCACGGACGCCGTCGTCGACCAGGCCGGCTACGCCCAGCTGGCCACACCCGTGCCCGCCGGAACGCCCGGAGCCACCGGTGACACGTGGACGGACGTGGTCACCCCGATGTCGCTCACCGAGTTCATCGGCCGCAGCCACGACCCGCAGCGGAGCCTGGAGCACCGCAAGGTCCGGCTCACCGGCTTCGTCGCCCCCGGCGCGCAGCCGGGCGAGTGGTACCTCAACCGGCTGGTCGTCAGCTGCTGCGCGGCGGACGCCCGCCGCCTGCGCGTCCTGGTGCACGCCGACGGCCCGACCCCGGCCACCGACAGCTGGGTGGACCTCACCGGCGTCTGGCACCCCGCCCCCGGTACGTCGGCCACCGCCGCCCCGCGGATCGACGTCTCCGAACAGCACGGCGTCCCCCAGCCCCGCGCCCCGTACCGGGACGTCCCGCCTTCGGACGGGTAGCCGGACACCGCGCAGCGGCGCCGGGCCGCCTTTCGGGTTCGCCCGCCGGACGCGATGATGTCCGGCGGTCCGACTCGTCCGCGTGGCCACGGCCCTTGAGGAGAACACCCGTGAAGATCTTCATCTCGTCCGACATGGAAGGCGCCGCGGGGATCGTCGACTGGGAGCAGTGCCGGCCGACGGGCTCCCAGTACGGCTACTACCGGGAGTTGCTCGAACAGGAGGTCAACGCGGCGATCGAGGGCGCCGCCGCCGCGGGAGCCACCGAGTTCCTGGTCAACGACTCGCACGCCGCGATGTCCAACCTCCGGCCGGACCGCCTCGCGCGCCGCGCCCGCTACCTGTCGGGCCGGCACAAGCCCCTCTACATGATGCAGGGTCTCGACCCGTCGTTCGACGCGGTCTTCTTCGTCTCCTACCACGGCTCGATGTCCGGCGCGGCGTCCGCGCTGTCCCACACGTACAACCCGCGCGCGATCGCCGAAGTGCGGCTGAACGGCATCGCGGCCGGGGAGGCGGGCATCAACGCGCTGGTCGCGCTCGGGCACCGGGTGCCGGTCGTGCTGATCACCGGCGACGACGTCACCGCCGGGCAGTTCGAACCGTTCTGCCCCGCCGTCGAGGCGGTCGTCGTCAAGACGTCGGTCTCCCGGTTCGCCGCCGACAGCCTGCACCCGGAGCAGGCGAGGGAGTTGATCCGGGACGGCGCCAACACCGCCGTACGGAACCTCGGGGACGCCGCACCGCCCGCGATCGCCCTGCCCGCCACCCTCGCCGTCCGCTTCCGCAACGCCGACCTCGCCGAGATGGCGACCTGGATCACCGGCGTGATCCGCGCCGACGACCTCACCGTGCACATCACCGATGACGACCCCGTCCGCCTCTACCGCGCCTTCGTCACCGTCGTGTTGCTCACCCGGGGAATCGCCGAGTAGCCGTGTCGCGCGCCGCCTGCTCGAAGGGGCCGAGCAGGGCACGCGCGGCCCGCCCCGGGTCGGAGTGCCGGAAAACCGTTGGACGGACCGGGCGGGGAGTCGTCATGATCCGCAGTCGTGACGACTCCCGAACAATTCCTGGTCCGGGCCGCCGCCCGCAACAACGCCGAGTGGTGCGCAGCGATGGGCCGATCCCACGGCGTGGCGGGCCAGTTCGGCCCCCACGCCTGGTCCGCGCCGTCCCGCACGCCGGTCTACTACCCGGACGCGGTGACGCTGGCGCCGGGCGCCGACGAGGCCGCGCTGGTGTCGCGGATCGACACCGCCGCACCCGGCGCCTCCGTCAAGGACAGCTTCGCCGACCTCGATCTGACGGCGGCCGGCTTCCGGGTCCTGTTCGAGGCGCAGTGGATCCACCGCCCGGCCGGCGCCCCCGCCGTGGCCCCGGATCTCGCCTGGGACGTGGTGGCCGACCCGGACGCGTTGCGCGCCTGGGCACTCGCGTGGGACGACGGGGGCGGCGACGCGGACCTCTTCCGCCCCGAGTTGCTGGACGACCCCGCCACCTCGGTGCTCGCCGCCCGTTCGACCGACGGCCGGGTGGTCGCCGGGGCGGTGGCGAGCCGCAGCGACGAGGTGGTCGGAGTCTCCAACGTCTTCGCACCGAACGGCGGCCCCGACGCGGCCTGGCCATTCGTCCTGGACGCAATGACCCGGTTGTTCCCCACCCTGCCGGTGGTCGGCTACGAGCACGGCGACGACCTGGCGGCAGCCCTCCGCCACGGCTTCGAGCCGCTGGGCCCCTTGCGGATCTGGCTGCACGAGCGGTAGCCGATCTTTCTGCGCGAACGCGACGCTCACGCCTCGGCTCCAGCGTGGCCCGAGGTCGCTCAGCGGGCGGCTTCCCGAGCCGGATCGCGGAGGAGGGCGAGGCGGCTGGCGGTGCGGTCGAGGTCGCGCATGAGGGTGGAGCCGGTGGAGAGGCCGGCGAGCGGGTCGGCTCCGATCAGGACCAGGCGGACGTCGCGGTCGCAGCAGACGTCGACCAGGTTGGCGAAGCGCCGACGGCCGTCGGGGGACGCCTCGGTGAGCGGGATGACGCCGTCGAGGACGACGGTGGGGAAGCGGTCGGCGAGCGCGAGGTAGTCGGCGACGGCGGTGAGGCCCTCGCACAGGTCCTCGAAGCCGAACCACACGTGGTCGTCGCGAACCGCCCGGGCCGGCAGCTCACGGTGGTGGGCGGCGACCGGACCCGCTTCCTCGGGCCGGGGCGGGGTGAGGCCGGCCGACGTCTCGTCACCGGGGTGGAGACGGGCGCCGAGGGCGAAGCCGTGGCCGCCGTCCGCCCGGGGCCGCTGCCGGAAGTCGACGGGTCCGGAGACGTCCAGCACGTCCATCCGCTCCTCGATCAGCCTGATCGTCGGCTCGAAGAGGTGGTGGTACAGCGGGTCGGGCATCAGGCCGGCGGGCGGGTAGTTGGAGGTGGTGACGAGCGTGATCCGCCGCTCCAGCAGGGTGCGGAGGAGACGGGCGACCAGCATCGCGTCACCCGCGTCGTGGGCGTGGAACTCGTCGAAGACGAGGATCCGGCAGTCGCCGAGGAGCTCGTCGACGGCCCGGTCCACCGCCGCGCCGTCCGCGGGCCGGTTCTCCGTGCCGTAGGCCACGCCCTCGTGCAGCCGGCGGAAGAAGTCGTGGAAGTGCAGCCGCCGCTTGCGCGGGGTCGCCAGCCCGTCGAGGAAGGTGTTCACCAGCCAGCTCTTGCCGCGGCCGACCGGGCCCCAGAGGTAGAGGTGCCGCGGACTGCGGCGCAGCCGCCAGGCCGGGTGGGCCAGTTCGCCGGCCAGTCGGCTGAGTCGTTCGACCGGGAGTTCCTGGGCGGGGTCGAGCGTGAATCCGTGCTGCCCGGCGGCCCGCTGGAAGTGCCCACGCATCGCCTCGTACTGCTTCTGCACCCTGTCCGTCACGGGTCCGGACCCTAGCAGGGCACCGGTATCAGCAAGATCGTCGGCCACACCCCCATGGTCGTGGGGCGCGCTGCATGGACCGGGGGTGGGGGCGCTCCCACGCAATGCGCCGGGGCGCTCCCACGCAGTGCGCTCGGACGAACACGCCCTCACACGAACGACACCCGACCCCCGCAGAAGTCTCGCGTCGGCCGGGTGTCGCAAAGCGGTCCGGTCTGCGTACGCTCGCATCCCGATCCGATCCGGTCCGGCCTGTGGGCGGCATGGCAGTCACCGCCGGGATCCCGGTCATGCCGCGCCTACGGAAAAGATCCCATGAGTTACTGCACCCCCTGCCGACGCCACCTCAACGGCGCGCTCTCCTGCCCCGGCTGCGGCCGGGCCGCCGAGGCCACGACCGGGGATGGTGCGGGCCGGGAACCCACCCGGCCGGTCGAGGCTCCGTCCACCGCGCCGTCGCGCCAGTCGGCACGACGGTCGGCCCGGCGGCGGGCCGGCCGGGCGCGGGGCCGGGTCCTGGCGGTGTCGGCGGCCGGGGTGGTGGTCTGCGGGCTGGCCACCGTGCTGCTGGCCGGCGGCAACTCGGACGGTGCGGTGACCCCGGCCTCCGCCGGCACCGGGTCACCGTCGCAGAACAACGCGCCGATCCCGGCCGCACCGGCCGCACCGGCATCGGCCACCACGGCCGCGGCCACCGCCCGCCCGCAGCCGTCGGCTTCCAGCACCCGGCCGAAGCCGTCCAGCAGCACCACGTCCGCCGCGGCGTCCCCGTCCGGCCCGCCCACGTCCGCCGCCGTGCCCCCTCCCCCGGCGGACCCGCCCGCGAAGCCGGCCCCCAGCACGACCACGCCGAACACCGGCCCCGCTCCCCAGCCCTCCCCCACCCAGCACCCGACCACCCCGCCGGCCACACCTGGCTGCAAACCGTTCCTGTTCTGGTGCACCTGAGCGTTCTGGTGCACCTGAACGACAGCACGCCCGGGAGGTGTTCAGGCCCGGTACGTGAACCGGCCGAGGTAGTGCAGAGCGGTGCCGTGCGGGGTGGTGACGACGTTGGGGGCGAAGACGCAGATCGCGGCGTCGGCCGGCTCGGTGGACTCCACCTGTGACAGCCACTGGTCGGCGTACGAGGCCCCGCGCAGGAGCACCTCGGGCACGACGGGCGCGCAGTGGCCCTCGTCCCGGGCGTGAACGGCTTCGACGCACATCGGTTCGAGTTCGGCGATGCCGGCCTCCGCCATGAAGGCGGACGGCGTCGCGCCCTCGTTCTCCGACCACTCCGGGTCGACGTACTCGCGGATGTCCTCGAACGACGGAAACCGACCGCGGGAGAGGAAGACGTGGACGACGCCGGCTTCAGTCACCCGACGATTGTCGCCCACCGCCGACGGGTTCGCCGCGGTCACTTCCGTGGGTCGCCTGCTCCCGCCAGCGGGCCCGGTGGAAGATCGGCTCGACGGCGACCACGCAGAACGCGTGCATGGGCCGGTTCGTGCCCTCGGGGTCGAAGAAGCCGACCATGTCGCCGAGGAGGCTCTCGCCGTGCTGGTGGACGCGGCTGTCCCGGGCCACGCGGTCGCCGACGGCGGTGAGCCAGTCGCCCATCCAGAACAGGAGTTCCGCACGGGCGGTGATGACGATCGTCGCGGCGTGCTCGGTGAAGCGGGCGGGGTGACGATCGGCCCGGCGGCGGACGTCGTCGGGGCGGTCTGGAGGTCGCGCCGCCGGGGCGGTCACGCTCAAGGGCACCGGGGCGCGACGCATCCGGCGCCGTAGATCGGGCCAGTCGGAGGGCCGCAGTTCGGTGTCATCACGAGCCAGGAGCACCGGCAGCGGACGGGTGTCGCGGTCCCCGAAGGTCATCGGTCGGGCATCCGGCGGGACCGGGACGTGCACCGCGCTGTGCGGACTCGTCGCGGCGACGCGGAACAGGGCGCCGAGCCGGAGCAGATCGGCGCGGCTCGCGTTCAGGTACCCGACCTGGTGGTCGGGCGGGTACACGCACGTGTTGCGGAGCATCGGACCGGCGCTCAGGATCCGGCTGAGCCGGGTTCCGGGAGCGGCGACGGGATGGCTCGTCACCCGCAAGCGCATCCGGCCGTCGTCACCCCCCATGCGCCAAGTACAACACGCGCGGCGAGTGGCCTCACACTCCTTTTGCGGGCCCCGGGGGTGCCGCCGGCCTCCTCGGGCCTCCTGGCGGCGACGTGCCTGCACCGGGCTCAGCGCGCGCTCACCGGCACGGCCCGGAGCGGCACCAGGGTCGACGTCCCGAGGCTGGAGTTGGCGCGGCGGAACTGTTCGGCGACCCGTCCGCAGCCGGGGCACTCGCGCAGGTGGCGGGCCAGCTCGCGGCCCCGGCGGCGGCCCGGCCGGCGGGCGTCGCCGGTCAGCACCGACGTGAAGTACCGGCACTCCTTCCCGGCCCCCTCGCCCTCGTGCGCGCTCAGGTAGGCCTCGCGCAGTCCCGCGCGGGCGCGGGCCGCGAGGGAGCGCACACCGCTCGGGGTCATGCTCATCCGCTGGGCGACGGTGGCGGCCGACTCGCCCTCCACGACGAAGAACCACAGCAGCACCTGCCACCGCTCGGGCAGGGCGCGGTAGGCGCCGGCTATCAGGGCCGTCTCCTCGGCCGCGAGCAGCGCGTCGTCGGTCCCGGCCTCGTCGGCCAGGCACTCCGCCCACGTGTGGAAGTCGGCGGCCAGGACGATGCGGTCCCGGGTCTGGGCGCTCCACTCCATGGCGGTGCGCCGGACGCAGGCCTGGAGGTAGGGGCGCCAGGCGTGGCGCGGGCCGCGGCCGCGGGCCACGGACTGGTAGGTGCTGGCGTAGGCCTCGGCGGCGAGGTCCTGGGCCGTCTGCTGGTCGCGGCAGAAGCGGCGGGCGTAGGCGAGCACGGCGCCGTGGTGCCGGGTGAACACCTCGGCCATGACTTCCCTGATGCGCGAACCGCCGGCCGGGGCCGGCGCGGTGAGCACCTCCGCGAGTTCGGCGTCGCTCAGGTCGCTCAGTCCCGGTTCGCGGGTGCTGGTCAGCAGGGTCACCTGGTCCTCCTCGGCTGTGGCCTTCGTCCGGCGGGGATTCCGCGGGCCCGGCCGGTGTGGCGGCAGCAGGGGCCCGCACGGGGGAACCGCCCGGACGAAGGACGCGACGGCGGTCCGGTGCCGGGGCCGTCGGGACGGTGTGGCGGGAAGGGCCACAGCACACCAGTCCCACGGGTTTCCGGGCAACTGTCCGAAAACCTCCGCGCGGCCGGTGATTCCGGATCCGAATGGGGGAAATCCGTGTGCGGGGCGACGGACGCGCCCGGGGTGGCGCCGGAGCCGCCCCGATGACGCGCGGCGGCGCTCCCCGGCACCGTGGCGAGGTCTCGTCAAGCGCGGCGGCCACGGATAACAGAAAAGGTCATACGGCATTCGCATGAGTGAACGGGCCTGCCCCGACGGATTCATGACACTGTGCCAGTTGTCGTGCGCCGACTTCGACTTGGCACACGTGTCGAACCGGTGAACAACGGGGCGAGGGTCCCCACCGGCCCGACACCGGTGGGAACCCTCGCCCTGTCGTTCGCTGTTGTCGTCGGTCACCCACCTCCCGTGTGTGCGTGCCCGGTGTGGTCGGCGCCGTCGACGACCGTACCGCCGAGCAGCCCGTGCAGGAGGTCCGCGGTGGTGTCGGACAGCACGACCACCCACGCGTCGCCCACGAGGTACGAACCCCCGTACGCCTTGGCCTCCTCGATCCAGGCGTCCTTGGCGCGCGGCGTCGGGAAGGTGGCGATCCAGATCTCCTCGTCACCGGAGGTGCACAGGCCCTGGCGCAGGTCCGCCGCATCGGTGGTGATCTCGGCCGTGCAGCCGATCCGCCGGGCCAGGGCCTCCACGGAGTTCCCGCCGGGGCCGGCCGTCGGCGCCGACGGCACCGTCTGCGCGGCTCCGGCCAACCCGCCGTTGCCCCAGAGGAGTTCGACGGACCCGAGCGCGAGCAGGAGGATCAGCGCGGCCCACTGGAGCGCGGTGCGCACGCGCCGGCTGTTCCCGGCCGGCCCGAGGGCGACGCCCGGGATCCTCACTTGCCCGTCGCCGGCTTGCCCTGCGGGTTGATGGCCGTCCAGAGGCCCCCGGCCATGCCGTTGCCGAGGGCGTCGCCGTAGCCCTTGTCGCCCGAGTAGACGTACGCGGGCGTGCAGTTGATGCTCAGCTGCCAGGTGCCGTCCGGGCGCTGCATCTTGCCGACGAGCTTCGGGTCCACACCCTGGATCTTGGCCGGGTCCACGGGCGCCGCGGGCATCCACGTCTTCAGGCAGTCACCCTCGCAGTTGGAGCGCATGGGCCAGGCGGTGTCCTTCCCGAAGTGGTACAGGGTACGGCCGTTGGCGTCCACCATGATCGGGCCGAGCTGCGGGTGGGCGAAGATCGAGAGCTGCAGTCCGGCCGGGGGCTGCTGGGTCGGCTGCGGCATCGGGGCGGCGGTGGCGGTGGGCGCCGTCGTGGCCGTGGCCGTCGCCGACGGGGTCGCCTGAGCACCCGCGCCGGTGGCCTTCGACCCGTCCGGCGCCAGGGCGTGCCACGTGCCGCCCACGCCCTCGCCCTTGGTGTCGCCGGGCGCGGTGTCCTGCGCGTAGCGGTAGGCCGGCCAGCCGCCGACCGTCAGCTGGTGCGTGCCGTCGGCCCGGACGATCTCACCCAGCTTGGCCGAGTCGATGCCGGTGCCGGCCATGGTGCTCCCGTCCTTGATGACGGGCGGCCAGGTGGTGGCACACCCCCCGGAGCAGTTCGACATCGGCGGCCTGGCCGAGTCCTTGTCGAACCGGTAGAGCGTGAAGCCCTGGCCGTCCGTCAGGACGGAGCCCAGCTTCTCGTCCACCCGGACGGCCAACTGCCCGCCGGGCGAGCCGCTGCCGGCCGACGAGGGCGAGGCGGAGGCGGACGCCCCGTAGTCGCCGTAGGAGCCGTAGGCCCCGGCCGGAGCCGGCGCCGTCGCACCGGCCAGCTGCCCGGGGTCGGTGGGCCCGGCGGACGGGTAGGCGTTGCCGCTGCCGTTCCCGAAGGCCGCCATGAGCACGAGGCCGGCCAGGAGGAGGCAGAGCGCCACCAGGCCGTACCGCTTCGTTGTCGTCGTCAAGGTATTCCTTGCCTTTCCATCGGTGGAGCCTGGTGTTTCGGGGAATTGCGAGCCCGGAGCGCATGGGTCCGGGAGTGGCGGAGGCGCACGCGGGCCTCGGGCCCGGCGGCGGCTCACTGGATCCGCAGCGCCAGCGCGGGACACCGGTCGACCGCCCTGGCCGCCTGCTGCAGCAGCTGCGGCGGGACGGGCATCACGCCGGCGGCGGGGAATCCGTCCGCCTCCAGGCTGATGACCTCGGGCAGGACACTCGTGCACAGCCCGTGGGCCTCGCAGAGCGTCCAGTCCACGACGATGCTTCCGGCGCTCTCCACGGCCGGCATCGGGAGCACACCCTGGACGGGGCGGCCGCAGCCGTACCGGTGTGTGTGCAGTTGGAGGTCCTCGTCGAAGACCTCCAGGGCCGAGGCCACGAACCGGGAGGCGGCGTCGGGGTGACTGCACGCCCCCCGTCCGGTGACCGCCCGCATCCGGGTCTCGACCGCGTCCAGGGCGGCCCGGCCGCCCCGCACCACCTCCTCCAGTGCTCTGACCAGCGCGGGCAGCCCGAGGTAGCACGGCCCGCACTGGCCGGCCGTCTCGTCGGCCAGCCAGCGGGCGACCCGGAGCGCCTCGCCCAGCGGGCAGGTCGTGTGCGGCAGCGGCAGGATCGCGCCGGCGCCCAGGGCCCCGCCGAGGCTCCGGAGCGACTCGCGCGACACCTCGGCCGCGGCGGCGGCCACCGGGGTCAGCCACGTGCCGTGGTAACCGCCGGTCAGGACGCCCTGCCCGACGTCCAGGCCGAACATCGCGAGCAGCTCGCCGAGCGGGACGCCGGTGGGCGTCTCCACCACCCGGGAGCCGGCGAGGGTCAGCAGGACCGTCCCGGGCTCCGACGGCATGCCGACCTCGCGGTACGGCAGCGCCCCGAGGCGGGCCGCGACCGCGAGCTGCGCGTAGGTCTCGGCGTTGGACAGCAGGGTCGGCACTCCCCTGACGCCGCTGTCGCTGGTCCGGACGCCGCCGCCGCGCGGGAGGGCGATCCCGCTGGTGATGCCGCGGGCCAGCGCGCTCCCCTCCCCCGAGACGAACCGCTCGGGGAGCCGGGCGACGGAGACCGGCAGCCGGGTGGTCCGCCGCTCGGCCAGCGCCCTGCGCAGCGACTGCTCGGTGTCGGGCCGGGTGACGCCGACCGTCACCTGCTCCGCGTCCAGGGCCTCGGCCGCCAGCAGCGCCCCGTCCAGGACGAGGTGGGGCGTGCGCAGCAGGAGCGCGGCGTCCTTCAGGCAACTCGGTTCTCCTTCCGTGCCGTTGACGACCACGACCGGACGGGTGCGGCGGCGGGCGGCGGCCTTGACGACGGCCCGGAGCTTGCGGGCGAACGGGAAGCCGGCCCCGCCCCGTCCGCGCAGGTCGACGTTCTCGGCGAGGTCGGCCAGCTCGTCGGCCGGCAGCGCGGGCATCCCGCCGTGGACGACCAGGTGGGCGCGGTGGTCCAGGCGCTCGTCCCGCTCCAGGCCCGCGAACAGGACCGGCCGGCCGAGCCAGGCGATCGGTGCGCCGCTCATCCGTCCCGCCACCGCCGTCCGGCGCCGGCGCCGCCCTGCGGTCGGCCCGCCGCCCCCTCCGTCCGGCCGGGGCCGCCCGGACGGAGGGGACCGAGCGGACGGACGGGTGCGCCGGGCCTGCGCTTGCTGCCGCCGTCCCGGAAGACCAGCCGCAGCCCGAGGGCGATGATCACGCCCACCACGGCCACCCCGTAGAGGACGGAGACCCACGAGGCGGGCAGCCGGCCCGCGTGCAGTCCGTGGTAGAGCGCGGCGCCCCACGCCGGGTAGGCGCACATGTGGACGATCCGCCACCGGCGCGCCGCACCGGTCCTGGCCAGCAGCCCGCGGGCGGCCCCGGCGAGGGCGACGGCCAGCAGCAGGTAGCCGGCCAGGGCCCCCAGGCCCAGGACCACCGGCCGGTGCGGGTCGGCGAACGGGACGAAGGCCGCGAGCGCGCCGATCCGGTCCTGGATCAGGTTCATCCACACGTGCAGGACGAGGAACACGACGCCGGCGACGCCCATCGCCCGGTGGATCGTCTGGGCGGCCAGCCGGTGGACCGGGTACAGCAGCAGCCGGTCCGTCGCCGTGAGCCCCCACAGGACGGCGGAGGTGAAGGACACCAGGGTGATGACCCCGGCGGCCACGCCGAGGAACGCCTGCAGCGCGCCGTTCACCATCACGGCCGTCAGGCCGAGCCCCACCGCCAGCAGCGGGAGGAACCGCCACGCCCGGTGCGTGACCGGGCCACCGGGCTCGGGCCGGCCTTCGGCGGTCCCGTCCGGCGTCCGCTCCCCGACGGCGGCGCGGCGCGCCTGGCGCGTCCGGTCGGCGCGGCCCGTGCGGCTCGCGTGGCCCGAGCGGCCCGCGTGCCCCGCCCGGCGCGGCCGGCCCACCGGCGCCGGTCCGGCGGCCGAGTGCCAGGCCAGGCGGCCGTCCTCCGTCGACATTGCTGAGCCCTCCGGGCTGGTGTGGGTCATCCGCAGCGACGCCCCTCGTTGATGCAGGTCGCCATCTGGTCCAGCAGGTCCCGGGACATCACGTTGATGAAGTCCCCGTGGTCCGTGATCGGGTTGTGGAGCTGCTCGGGGAAGGTGTCGACGGCGAAGCGC
The DNA here is from genome assembly GCF_042733235.1 of Kitasatospora sp. NPDC059722. NCBI lineage: Bacteria > Bacillati > Actinomycetota > Actinomycetes > Kitasatosporales > Streptomycetaceae > Kitasatospora > Kitasatospora sp. NPDC059722. The sequence continues at coordinate 62,649 of NZ_JBHWGD010000004.1, read as the reverse complement.
ACGCCGGTCGGCACGTCGTAGGCGATGCGCTGGGTCAGCCGGGGGATCGCCCGGAAGTTCCGCGGGCAGCTGCCGTCCGCCCGCGAAAAGGCGGTGTGGGTGCGGTGGTTGGCGCTGTCGGTGTTCCGGCCGTCCCAGCAGTCGGGGAACTTCAGGGTCCGGACGACCCGGCTGCCGTCCGGGCAGATCGGGTACTTGTCGGCGAGCTGGCGGTCCTCGAAGCCGGTGCAGCTCCACGAGGCGTGGGCGTTGGCCGGGCCGTTGGTGAGCGCCTTGGCGTCGCCGGTGATGATCCGCAGGAAGCGGGTCATCGGCTGGACCCTGTTCCCGGCGGCGGAGTCGTACGTGATCCCGACCTCGGCGGGCTGGAGGATGCGTCCGACGTTGCGGTCCTTCCCGCCGCCCGGCGCCCTCGCGTCCTTCTCCGCCTGACCGTCGAGGACCCGCAGCACCGGCCAGTAGTAGGCCGACTGGTCCCCGTTGGAGCAGGTGGTGCCGGCGTTGGCGAGCCTGCCGTTGGTGGAGAACGCGTCCGTGACGAGGTTCCCGACGTAGTCGTGCATGTGGTGGGCGCCGTTGCTGACACCGGGGGCCACGATCACGTTGTCGGGGTTGAGGTGGCGGTTCTCGTTGAGCCCGCACTGCGAGGTGAAGGTGCCGGTGGCCGGCCCGGTGCGGGTGGGCCTGGCGGTGTTCGGGGTGACGGTCCTGATGTCGACGAAACCGCGCCCCAGGGCGGACCGTCCGCCGCTCGACAGGTTCCTCGGCCCGGCCGCGCCGTTCTGCCCGGTGACGCCGTTCTGTCCGGCCGCGCCGTTCTGCCCGGTGACGCCGTTCTGTCCGGCCGCGCCGTTCTGCCCGGTGACGCCGTTCTGTCCGGCCGCGCCGTTCTGCCCGCCGTCGCCGCTCCCGCCGTCGGGGGCGTAGTCCTGTGCGGAGGAATCGACCACCAGGTCGCGCCGGATCGCGCAGGTCGCCAGTCCGGAGACGTCCTCGGGCAGGCCGGAGTCCGGGCCCGCGCTCGCGACGAGCTTCTGCAGGGTCGCCGTCCGCTTCCCGGCCAGCTCGCCCATGACCTGCTGCTCACCGCCGCCGGAGCCCGGCTCGGCGAGGCTGCGGTACGCGTCCGCCACCTGGACGTCGAGGTCGGCGAGGTCCTGGTCGACGTCCTGCTGCGCGCTCTCCGGCACCGAGGCCAGGGCCGTGCCGACGTCCGCGCAGGCGACCGTGCCCGGCCGGGCCCCGGCCTGCTGGGCAGCGGCCCCCTGCGACCGCGACGGCCGCTGCCCGGCGAACGCGGCCGCCGCGAGCGCCGAGGCGCCGGTGACCGCCAATATCCCGGCCAGCAGGAGGGCGAACGCCTTCCGCCTGGCCTTGCCGCGTTTGTGAATCCTCATGTCGCATCCTCGAAACGGGATCGGGCCTGCCTGGCAGGCCGTGGAAAGCCTTGTGCTGCCGCGGTGTCCGGGCAGGGTTTCTAGTGCTGCGTCGCCGGCCCGGAACTCGGCGCCGGGCTCGGGCCCTGGCTCGGGCCCTGGCTCGGGCCCTGACTCGGAGCGGACGTGCCGGACGGCGGTCCGGAAAGGTCGCCGAATTTCACCAGCCCGGTGTTCTCCAGGACCGTCATGTGGTCGAGCACGGTGGAATTCGCCGTGGTCGCGAGATCGCGGACGGTGGAATTCTGGGTCCCGGCGCGCACCTGGGCGACCACCGCGAAGACCTGGCCGTGGGCGTTGCGCACGATGTTCGCGAACAGCCGGTCGAAATCGGGCCCCTGGGCGTCGTCCAGCTGTTTCAGCCACGCCTTCTGCTGGTCGGAGGGCTCGTCGGGCAGGCCCAGGCCGAGGGTCCTGGCGACGTCCACCACGGCCCGGTCCAGATCCGTGTGCCCGTCGATCAGGTGCTGTCCCGCGGTCCTGACCTCGGGCGTGCCGCCCTTGGCGACGGCCATCCGGCCTGCGGGGATCTCCCACAGCCCGGCCAGCCGGACCCGTTTGACGAAGTCCCGGTCGAGCGGTGTCAGCGGCCCGGACGCCGTCTGCAGGGTCGCCACCGCGACCGGGGACGGGTCCGCCCGCGCAGCGGTGCGGTACGAGCCCGCCGATCGCACGATCGGAACCGCCAGGGCCGTGCCCGTGAACAGCACGGCCACGATCACGAGCAGGGTGGCGAACCACCGCGGAAGTCTGGTCGCCCCGGGTATTCCGTAAACCGCCGTTCCGGGTTCGCGTTTCTTCCTCGAAGATGACATCGGCTTCCTCATCGCGCCGGGATTCCGTTCACCGTCACCGGGCGGACGGTTCGGCGGCGACCGCACCGCGGAACCTCCCGGGAACCACCGGCCGCTTGCGGGCCGGTCACCGTGGAAAGAGGCCGAACCCGGGGATCCGTCCCGCGACTTTGCTCATCCTTTACCCAGAGCGCGCCGGGACGCCGCACCGGAGCGCCATTCCCGACGCTTGTTCGACAATCCGTCAGCATGTGCGAACCATGTGCGGAAGGCCACTGTGGCGCGGGGCCCGGGAGGCGGTAGATTGCCGTACCGGTCGGTACCCCAGGGCGCCGCACCGGCCCTGGTGTCCCCCCTTTCCGTCCGGACGCGAGCGAGGCCATGTGCGACTGAACCTCAATCAACTGGCGGTGTTCGCCAAGGTCATCGAATGCGGCGGCTTCTCGGCGGCGAGCCAGGTCCTGTTCCTGAGCCAGTCGTCCGTCTCGAAACAGGTGCAGAACCTGGAAATAGCCCTGCGCACCCAGCTGGTCGACCGGTCCGGCCCGAAGATCCGCCCGACGCTGGCCGGTGAGGTCCTGCTCGCGCAGTCCAAGGAGGTGCTCGCGCTCGCCGACCAAGCCGTCGCGGCCGTCCAGGCCGCGGCACTCCTGTTGGAGGACCCGCTGGTGATCGGCAGCACGAGCACCATCGCCGCGCACTTCCTGCCGTCCGTCCTGCTCGAACTGCGGCACCGGGCGCCCGAGGTGCGCTTCGGCCTCGTCGTCGACGGCGCCGACCGGCTGGCGACCGCACTGGAGGAGGGCCGGATCGGCGTCGCGCTGAGCGGCGGCCCGCTGCCTCCCGGGCGCTACCGGTCGGAGCGCCTCGCCGACGACGACATGCTGCTCGCCTGCCCGGCCGGTCATCCGCTGGCCGGACGGGACGTCACGCCCGCCGACCTGGCGGACGAAACGTTCCTGCTGCGCGAGGCCGGCTCGGACACCCGCCGTCAGCTGACGGACCTCCTGCACGCCTGGGAACTGTCCGGCGCCCGGACGCTGGACCTCTGGGGCACCGAGGGCATCAAGGAGGCCGTACGGATCGGCCTGGGGGTCGGGCTGGTGGCGCGCCGGTCCGTCCGACTGGAGCTCCGGCACGGTGTCCTGGCCGAACTGCGGATCCACCCGGCGCCCGGGCACCGGACCGTGACGGCCGGCTCGACCCTGGCCCGGCCCCTCACCGCGTACGAGCAGATGCTGTTGCTGGTCCTGCGGGACAGCGCTGCTCGGGCGACCGCGGAGGCGTGATCCCCCTCGATCACACGCGCGGCGGATTCCGCTGCAGGTAGCGGAGGCCCTGCTTGAGGTAGGCCCGCGGGTTGGTGTCCAGATGCCGGGCCCAGGCGGGCTTGCTCTCGCCGCGCCGGTAGGCGTAGCAGGCCAGGGCGTAGCCGAGCATCCGCTCGCTCAGGTAGCCGAGCCGCGAGGACGACCAGCCCTGCTTGCCCTGCCGGAAGTCGAACGCGGAGTTGGCCGTGAAGACGCCGAGGCCGAAGTGCACCGTCAGCAGGTCGGTGAGCGGCTCGTGGTCGCGCCGTTCGGTGGAGACGCGCCGCTCGTCGAGGAGGCGGACGTGCCCCAGCTCGTGCGCGATGGTGGCGACCAGCGCGACCGGACGGGCGGCCTGGCGCTGCGCGACGGCGATCACCGGCCGCCCGTTCTCCCGCCGGTAGTGCCCGGCGGCCGAGCGCGACCTGTGGGCGAGCCCGAGGCCGGCGACCATGGCGCCCTCGCCGTCGTCCGGCTCGATCTCGATCGTCAGCCGGTTGGGCGCCACGTCCAGGTACCCGCAGAGCTGGGCGATCAGGCCCCGGATGTCGGCGTCGGAGCCCGCGTACGGCCCCGGGAAGTACTCGGCGGTCGGCAGCACCGGAGCACGCTCCAGCACCCCGCGCCCGAACTCGGCCGCCAGCCAGGCCATGGACTCCTCGATCCAGACCCGCTCGTCCGGCCCGACCGGGCACTTCTGCGGGAACAGCGCCATGACACCCCCCAGTGATCATGGCCATCATGCACCACGACGCGGGCGGCGTCGGCTACCGGGCCGCGGTGAAACGGACCGAGCCGACGCCGCCTCCGGCGCTGGCACCACCCGGCCCGACGGTGTCGACCGCGTCCTGGCAGCCGGCGTCGCCGAACACGGTCGCCTCCGCGTCGGTGTCGTTGTACAGCTCGGTGACGTCGCCGCCGAGCTCGTAGCACCGGCCGTTGCCCGGGTTGTCCAGGTAGTGCTCCTGGTTGTCGCTGATGTAGGTGAACGTCCCGTCCGTAGCTTGGGCGTTGGCCGGGAATCCGATGCACAGGGCCACCGCGGCGGCGCCGGTGGCCAGCACCCTTCGGAAGTTCTTCACAGGACTCGTCTCCTTCTGAACGGTGAGCCTGAACGGTGAGCTCCCCCGGCTTCCAGCGCTGCCAGTCTCACCGTTCGGCTGCGCGAAGACGTGGGACCTCACTCGAACGGCCCGTCTCCGGCGCTTCCCGTCCCCCGGAAGGCGGTACGCCGGCACTACCCTCCCAAGGTCACACCCAGGACGGCGCCGGCCATGTCGAGCGGTTTTCAGGTGTCGTACAGTCCGTTCCAGGGCGCGCCGAATCCGAGCATGTCGGGCTCCAGTTCGGCGTGCGGGAAGCCGTACGCCTCGGTCTTGTCGAACAGCCCCCAGCTGTGGCCGCCGTGTTCGACGGAGAACGGACGGACGGCGATGTCGCCGAAGCAGCGGCCGGGCAGTTCGTCGACCAGCTCCCTGAGGCGGGCCATCGCGGCGTCCGTGTCCTCCTGCCCCGCCTCCTCCTCGGCGACTCCGATCCGCGAGCGCAGGTGGCGGCCGTCCCGGTCGAAGAGGTGCAGATAGGTGACGTCGTAGAAGCCGGCCAGGAATTGGCCTCCGTCCCAGCTGCCGGCGAGGTCCGTCCGGAAGCCCGGCTCGTGGGCGATGGGGATGCGCTGCGGGACGGGGAACCGCTGCATCCACGAGAAGGCCCACTCCCAGGCGTTCGCGCGAACCGCCCAGGCATGGAGAGCCTGGCCCGCCTCGGCGCTGCTGCCGCGCTCGGTATCCCCGGACCGCCCCTGACCGTCGTCGTGCATGACGAAACACGCGCCGCTCGGCAGCGGGCAGGCGATCGCGTACTGCGCGGAGTCCGCGATGCGCTCCACGCGCACCGATCCGTCGAGCGGCAGCGCGCTGATCAGCTCACCGAGTGCCCCCGCGGACGTGGCCTCGACCTCTTGCTCCGGCACGCCCGCCGCCGGACCGTGGCTCACCACCACGCGGTAGTCCTGTGTCATGGCAGGAATGATGCCGGACGGGTCCGACAGACCCCTGTCCCGGCTAGGGCGAGGTCACGCACCGTCACTATTTCCGTCCACAGAAAGTGACCGGACGGCCTGCCGGCCCCGTGGATTCGCAGGGCGACTGTCGGACCGCCGCCGTCAGCGGTCGGAGCGGAAGGGCCCGACAAACGCAACGCGTTTGCTTTAAGGCAGCGGGAGGGTCTACAGTCACTAACGCAAAACATTAGCTTTTGATGTGGGAGCGCTTCGCCGCCCCACCCGGCCAGGAGGAGCGTCCGCCATGCCCGCAGCCGAACTCACACCACCGGAGGCGGCCCGCTGGGCCGATCGTGCCGGGCTGCCGCTGCCCGCCGACCGTCACGCCGCGGTCGCGGCCACCGCAAACCACATCCACTCCGTCGTCGCAACCCTCCGGGAGCTCGACTTCGGGGACACCCCGCCGGCAGGCGCCTACCGCGCGGAAGGAGGGCGGCCCGATGCAGCCGTATGAGCTCTCCCTCACCGCTGCCGCGGACGCCATCCGGTCGCGCCGGCTGTCCCCCGTAGAGCTGGTGGACTCGGTCCTCGACCGCATCGAGCAGGTGGAGCCCGACCTCGGCGCCTACGTCACGGTCGCCGCGGAGCAGGCTCGCCGGGCGGCGCGCGAGGCCGAGCGCGAAGCGGTCCAGGGCCGCTACCGGGGGCCGTTGCACGGCATCCCCATGGGGCTCAAGGACCTGATCGACGTCGCGGGCATGGCCACCACGGCCAGCTCCCGGGTCCGCGCCGACCATCGCGCGCCGGCCGACAGCACGGTCGCCGCCCGGTTGACGGCGGCCGGCGCGGTGCTGGTCGGCAAGACCCACACGCACGAGTTCGCGTTCGGCCTGACCACCCCGCAGACCCGCAACGCCCGGGACCACGGCCGGGTCGCCGGCGGCTCCAGCGGCGGGTCCGCCGTCGCCGTCGCGTCGGGCGCGGCGACCTTCGCCCTGGGGACCGACACCGGCGGGTCGATCCGGGTGCCCGCCGCACTCAACGGGGTCGTCGGCCTCAAGCCGACCTACGGTCTCGTTCCCCGTCACGGCGTCACGTCCCTGTCCTGGTCGCTGGACCACGTCGGCCCGATCACCCGCACCGTCGAGGACGCGGCCCTGGTCCTGACCGCCCTCGCCGGGCACGACCCGCGCGACCCCGCCTCCCTGTCCCTGCCCGCCGAGGACTACCGGCCCGGCACGGGCACGGATCTGACGGGACTGCGCGTCGGCGTGCCGCGCACCTACTACTTCGACCACGTCGACCCGCAGGTGGAGACCGCCGTCCGGCACGCCGTCGAGCACCTGGAGGGCCTCGGCGCACGGCTCGTCGAGGTCGACATCCCGATGACCCGCTACATCCAGGCCACCCAGTGGGGCCTGATGGTGCCGGAGGCCGCCGTCTACCACGAGCGCACCCTGCGCACCGCACCGGAGTTGTACGGGGCGGACGTCCGCATCCTGCTGGAGGCGGGCGAGTTGATGAGCGCCGGGGACTACCTGCGGGCCCAGCGCGCCCGGACCATGATGCGGGAGGAATGGGCCGGCCTGCTGGAGACGGTCGACGTGATCGCCGCCCCGACGGTCCCGACGACCGCGGTGCGGGCCGGCCAGGAGACGGTCACCTGGCCCGACGGCACGGTCGAGAGCGTCTCCGACGCCTACGTGCGCCTCTCCGCCCCCGCCAACATCACCGGGGTGCCCGCCCTGACCGTCCCGGCCGGCCAGGACGCCGAGGGCCTGCCGATCGGCCTGCAACTGCTCGGCCGGCCCCTCGGGGAGCGCACGCTCCTGCGCGTCGGTCACGCCTACGAGCAGACGCAGCCCGTCCGGGGGCTCACCACGGTGTCCTGAGGGCGGCGTCCGGACCGGGCGGAGCTCCGCTCGACGCCGAGGCACCCCTTAAACGCAATCACTGAGCCTTAAGGGGTGCCCACGCGCCGCCGGCCGACAGCGCGCTCGGGCCTCGGGCACTTGGGCTCAGGGGGATCAGGCAGGGACAGCGCGACGGGGGGGGGGGGCGCGGGGGGGGGGCGCCCGGGCCGCCCGCGCGCC
>NZ_JBHWGD010000004.1:14734-55004 GCF_042733235.1 Kitasatospora sp. NPDC059722 | reverse complement strand
GGGGCCCCCCCCCGCGGGCGCCCCGCGCGCGGGGGGGGCGCGGGGGTGGGGGGGGGGGTGTTCCAGGGCCGCGCCCGGCGCGCGGCGGCCGCGGGGGGGGGGGCGCGCGGGCCGCGCCGCCGTCGTCGTGTGGTGTCAGGACATCAGGTGTGCATGGCCCTCCACCAGGAGCTCGCCGTACTCGAATTGCCGCCCGAGGGCCACGTACCGGTCGTACTGCTCCCGCGCGACCACGGGCCCGACCTTGGCGAGCGCGCGCAGCAGGAGGCGGAACGCCAGGTCGGGGCAGACCCGCGCCGCGACCTCGTCGAGGGCGGGCACGATGCCGGGGACGTACCCTCCGGGCGCGTGCATCGCCCCCTCGGTGATCCCGGCGGAGACCAGCAGGATCTCGTCCAGGACGGCTCCCGCCACGTGCCCGTAGGGACTGGGCGGCACGCGCTCGTCGCTGCCGCCGCCCTCGGCGGCGAGCCGCTCCCGGCCGAGCCGGACGATCAATCCGAGCCAGTCACGGCCGTCGTGGCCCTCCCTGCGGAGGTCGTGGAAGGGATGGGTGCCCATCGACCAGAGGGCCTCGATCTGCCACGCGGGCAGGTCGGCGGACTCCAGCCGCAGGGCGTCCACGAGGACCGACTCGGCGACCCAGGAAGGGTTGCGGGCGAGGTAGTCCGCCAGGACCTCGACGTCCTCGCCCTCGCTGCGCCAGTGTGCGTGGAACGCCTCGGCCAGGAGAGAGAAGCCGAAGTCGGCCGCGCCGCCGTACCGTTCCGCCATCAGACGCCCCTGCGCGGGAGCGGGAAGATGGAGGTCACGTACCAGCCCTTGGGGTGCTTGGTCGGGCCTTCGGTGTAGTCGATCTTGACCCGGACCTCGACCTTCGTGCTGGAGGGGGTGGTCACGCCGTTGCCTCCCCGCTGGTAGACCTCGCCGAGGGAGGTCAGCTTGTCGCCGCCGGCATCGAGGACGGACACGTCCGCGGTGAACTTGAACTCGCTCTTGCCGAGTCGCTTGGCCTGCCCGTACTGCTTCGCCCCGTCCGTCAGCCACGCCTGCTTGAGCGCTTCTTCCGCGGTGGCGAGGTCCTTGAACACCCCGGTGTATCCGTCGACCTCGGCCTTGGCCTGCGCGCGGATCGCGTCGGTGCCGCTGACCGTCCCGAGGTTGTTCGTGTAGGGGCCCCCGGCGACATGGTCCTTGATGGTGTGCAGCCCCGGGTCCTTCGCCTCGTCGTTGAGCAGGTAGAGGCAGTTGTGGACGAGCAGGTCGGGCTCCTGGCCGCCACCGGTGCGCACGAAGAAGGTGTGCGGTCCGTCGACCGTCAGGTCGTAGACGGCTTCCGGTGCCTGCTCGGTCCGGTCGGTGATGCCGGTGACGGTCTGCGGGGCGTTGTCCGAGGCCCGCAGCCGGTCCCCCGGGCGCAGGGCCGAGGCGAGGGTCCAGCCGGCCTGCTCGGTGTAGAAGCGGTGACCGGCCGTGGTGGAGAGCGTGCTGCCGTCCGCCAGGGCGATGTCCACCAGGCGCCGCGTGGTGTGGGCGTAGGTGGCGGTCACCGGCTGCGGGTGCAGTCCCCCGACCGCCGGGTCGGCCGTGAGCACCCGGTCACCGGTCCGGATCTCGCTGATGGCCCGGTACGAGCCGTCGGCCAGCAGGACGCGGGTGCCCGCGGGGAAGCTGTTGACCTCGCACGTCTCGTAGACGTACTGCACCGACTTGTACTCGTCGTTCAGCTGGCGGACGAGGGCCGGGTCGATGTCGGGGGTCTTGCTCAGCGCCTCAAGGGCCTCCTTGGTGCCGACGCCGTTCTTGAAGGTGTTGCGGAAGGCGGACACGGCGTCGGCGGCGCGGAGCAGCTTGCTGGTGATCGCGTCGCTGTAGCCGTTGAGCGTCGCCTGGAGGGCGAGCTTGGCGTCCTCGATCCCGACGCCGGTTTCGAGGGCGTAGCGGAACGCGACGATGCCCTTCGCGCCCTTGGCGAGGGTGCCGAAGGGGATGAAGTTGGACGCGGCCCAGGCACAGTGGGAGTTGAATCCCGGGTCCTTGAAGCACGCGATGAAGTCGCCCGCGAAGAGGGTGAAGGCGTTGACGGTCGGTGATCCGCAGACGCCCCGCTGGCAGGTGACGTTGATCTTGTCGAAGTCCTTCTGCGTCATGGCGACGGTGGTGGTGATCTCCGACTTGTTCAGCTGGTCGCTGCCGACGAGGAGGGTGTCCCAGACGCTGTACTTCCCCATGCAGGCGGCGATCGACAGGCCCGCTTCGGGGCAGGTCTTCAGGATGTAGTCGATGGTGCCGGTGACCCTGATGGTGTACGTGACGTCGCAGACCCTGACTCCGGCGGCGTTCGTGTAGAAGTTCTCATCGGTCCACAGGTCCGCGAGGGTTCCCGTCTGTCCCTTGCCGCAGCGTGCTTCGTTGCTCTTGACGACCTCCTTCTGGAGGTCCCCGCGGGGCACGGACTCGATGTAGGAGACGCGGCCGTTGTCGTCGACGACGGCCGTGTCGCTCTGCAGCTTTCCGCCGGCCGCGTCGGCCTGCTGCTTCGACATGATCAGCTGCGCGGCCTCCCTGGCGGCCGCGTACGCGTCGTCCCTGCTCTTGGCAGCGGCGGCGGCCGAGGCCTTCGCCTGGTCGGACGCGGTCTTGGCGTCGGCCGCGAACTGGCTCGCCTGGGCCGCGTAACCGGTGGCCTCGGCGGCCGAGGCGACGGCGCGGTCGGCCGCGACACTGGCGGAGGCGGCGGACGCCTGGGCCTGCTGGGCGTACTGGGCGGCCTGCGCCGCGGAGGCCTGGGCGGCCTGCGCGGCCTGGGCGGCCTGGTTGGCGAAGCCCTGGGCGGACTGGGCGGACTGGCTGGCCTGGTTGGCGTATCCCGCGGCCTCGCTGGCGGCGCCGCGGGCGGTGGCGGAGGCCTGGGCGGCCTGCGCCGCGTACTGGCGGGCCTGGGCGACCGAGCCGTCGATGGTGGCGAGGTAGGACGCGACGGTGGCCACGTGGGCGGCGGTCATCGCGTCGCGCTGCTGGGCCTTGGGCAGGCCGGTCTGCAGGAACGGCACGAGGCGGTCGGCGGGGCCGGACAGGACGGCCTGGGCGGCCGCCTTGACCTCCTGGCCTCCGCCGGCCAGGGCCTGGGTCACCAGGACGCGGTTGTCGTCGTCGCGGGCCTTGAACTGACCGGTGGCCAGGAAGGCGCGGACGTCGTCGATCGTGCCGTCCAGGGCCTTGCCCGCCGCGGCCTTCACGCCCGGCCCGCCGGCGGCCATGATCTGGGACAGCTGGACGCGGTCGTCGTCGTCCTTGCCCGGGTACTGCCCGGTGGCCAGGAACGCCCGGACCTGGTCCGGCGTACCCACCGAGGCGGTCTCCGCGGCGAGGCGCTTCTCCAGCTTGCCCGGCGTCTTGGCGATCGCCATGACGCTGGTGCGGTCGTCGCGGTCCCGGGCCACCGTCAGGTCGGTGGCCAGGAAGGCCTGGACGGCGTAGTCGTCGCCCTCCAACGCGCTCTGGGCGGCGGCCTTCGTCCACGGGCCGGCCGAGTCCAGCAGCCGCAGCGCGGCCTGACGGCCCTTGAGCAGGGCGGTCTTGGCGTCCGTGCCCGGCGCCTGGGCGTCCTTGATCAGCTGGTCGGTGCCGGCGGCGAACTGCGTCGCCTTGCCGGACTCCCAGGCCGCCGTCTTGGCCTTCTGGTCGGCCTCGCGGGAGGCCTCGTCGGCGGCGGCCATCTCGGCGGCCTGCTGGGCGTCGAGGCGCTCCTTGTCGGTGGCGCGGGCGATGTTGGTGACCTTGTGGGCCTGCGCGGCCGAGTTCGCGGCCGAGTTGGCGGCGGCGTCGGCCGCGGTGGCGGCCGCCTGCGCGACGTTGGCGGCGGTGGCCGCCTCACCGGCGTGCCGGGCCGCCTCCTCCGCCGCGGCGGCCGCGGCTTCGGCGTGGGCGGCGGCCTCGTTGGCGGCGCGCTGGGCGTCCCCGGCCGCGGCGGCGGCCTCGTTGGCGATGGCGACGGTGGCGTTGGCGGCACGCTTGGCCTCGGCGGCGGCGCTCTGGGCGCGGGCCGCCGCCAGGCGGGCCCGGGCGGCGTCGTCGGCGGACACCCCGGAGTACTCGGCGGCCTCGGCGGCGGCCTGAGCGGCCGCGGAGGCGTTCTCGCCGGCCGACGCCGCGGCCTGCGCCGCGACTCCCGCCTGCGCCGCGGCCCGGCCGGCCCACGCACTGGCCTCGCCCGCGGTGCGGGCGTCACCGGCGGCGTTGCGGGCGGTGACGGCGGCCGCGCGGGCCGCGTCCGCCTGCCCGGCATCGCTCGCCGCGTTGGCGGCGGCGGCCAGCGCCCTGGTGGCGGCGTTGCCGGCCTTCGTCGCGGCCGACGCGGCGTCGGCGGCGGCGCTGGCGGCCTGCCGGGAGGCCTCGTTGGCGGCCTTCGCCGCCTTCGAGGCGGTCTGGGCGGCAGCGGCGGCGCGGCTCGCGGCGTCCGCCGCGCGGCCGGCGGCGTTGGACGCCTGCCCGGCCGCACCCTGCGCGGCCTTGGTCTCGGCGGCGGCCTTCTCGGAGGCCTCCTTGGCCAGCCTGGTGGCGTCCAGGGCCTTGCCCGCCGCGTCCACGGCCGTCCGGGCCTGCTGCCCGGCCTGGGCGGAGGCATTCTTCGTCAGGTCGGCCAGCTGGGAGACGGTCAGGGTCTCCTGGTCGTGCGCGGCCGCCGTCTGGTAGCCGTACTGCAGGAACTGCTGGACGTCGTCCATCGAACCGTTGAGCGCGGTGTTGGCGGCCTTCTTCACCTCCGGCCCGCCCGAGGCCATCAACTGCGACAGGTGGACGCGGTCGTCGTCGTCCCGCGCCTTGAACTGGCCCTCGTTGAGGAACTGGTTGACGTCGGTCAGCGTGCCGTCCATGGCCTTGGCGGCCGCGGCCTTCACACCCGGCCCGCCGGCCGCCATGATCTGCGACAGCCGGACCCGCTGGTCGTCCTCGAAGGCCTTCTTGGCGCCCTGGTCGAGGAACTTCTTCAGGTCGGCGGCCGAGCCCTTCAGCGCGGCCTGCCCGGCCTCGCGCACACCGGGGCCGGAGGCCGCGACGAGTGCCTCGATCTGTGCCTTCTGGTCCTGGTCGGCCGCGACCGCCTGGCCCTTGGTCACGAACGCCGTCAGGTCGTCGCCACCACCGGTCAGTGCGATCTCGGCCGCGTGCCGTACGGCCGGTCCGCCGGCCTGCCAGGCCGCGACGGCCTTCAGCCGGTCCGGGTTGGCGGCGGTGGCCGGCGGCGTGTCGGCCGCCACGGCCGGAATCGTCAGCAGCCCGGTCAGCAGGCTGCCGGCCACGAACCCGGCCGCGAGCCGTGATCGGGCCCGTGATGTCGGTGACATCCTCATGGGAGCTTCGTCATCTCTTTTCGTGTTTCGGGCACCGGAGTGCCGCCTGGCCGGCCGCGGTCACGCATCGACGGGCCGGAAGTTCTGCGGGGGGAGGAGGATTCGTTCGACGCGGCGCGACGTGGCCGCGCGGCGGAGGAAGTTCACCGAACACCGGCCCGGCGCTGCCGCCGAGGGCCCGGCCGGGGCCCCGCCACGGGGCCGGGCCGGTCTGCGGACGGTACGCACAGGGACTCCCGGAAGAAGACGCACCCGGGCGACGAACCAGCGCCCCCGAGCCGGTAAAGTGAAGATCAAGTGGACGCTATCGACAGGAAATCCGGTACGTCAAAGCATGTCCGCGGCCCGGCGAAATCCTGATCCACCGTCACGTCCGGTACGGGAAACGCGGCCGAACCGCCCGAAATCCGTCATTCCGAAGACGGACATTAAGGATGTTCGAGAACCTGGGATCCCGTCCCCCGACCATCACGGTTCGGTGACGTTTCCTCTGCCCGGTGCCACTGCGGCACCGGCGCCGGGCGCCCGACTTCCCAGCGTCGGCGGTGATCACTAAGGTCTGGCGCTGTGACTAAGCGTGAATCCGGTGACGACCTGTGGGACGAGTTCGTCCGGGAGTTCGAGAAGAACAACGCGGTGCGGGAGCCGAGTGCCGCCGAACGGGCGCGGCAGGCCCGGCAGACGAAGCCGCGGCGCTCGCGGCGGCTGGTCCTTCCCGTGGCCGCAGCCCTCCTGGTGGCCGCGGCCGCGACGGCGTACGTGCTCCGGCCGTCGGACCGGGCACCGGCCGCCGCGCCCGCCCCCGCGCCGGCCGCGACGACCGCGTCCGCCCCCTCGGCGCACGCGGCGACGGCGTCGGCCGGTGCTCCGGCTTCGGCGATCCCGCTGTCCGTCTTCCCGGCGCAGGTGCAGGGGTACACGCTGGTGGCGAAGGTGGCGAACCCGAGCTGCACCGGCGCCGACACCGTGGCGCCGACCCTCGCCGGGCTGATCACGCAGGGGCACGGCTGTGTCGGCGTCGACCTGGCGCTGTACAAGGACGCCGACGGCAACCAGTACGACCTGGCGCTGTTCACCATGAAGGACCCGATGGAGTGCGTGCACCTCATCAACGTGCTGGCCTCCGACCCCGCGTCGTACCAGGTCGCAGTCCAGGTCCCGCCCAAGGACTCGGGCCTGCGCCAACTGCCGGCCGACAGCGGCCTCGTGCAGAACTTCGCGTCCTACGGGAACGGGATGCTCGTCGGCATGGCCCAGTGGTCCGACGGCCGGACCGCGGACTTCGGCGCGCTGTCCGACCGGCTCTCGCCGCTGACCGGGGCGGTCATCAAGAACGTCCCCGTCTGACGGAAGGCCCCGCCGGGGCGGCTCTGCGGCGGGCACCGGGCGAGGCACCGGAGGCCGCTTCGGACGGAGTCGCCCGGCGACGGCCACGGGCTCGCTAGGGTGGCCGCATGGCCTCACTGGGAAGTCACGCCAATGTCTGGGAGACATGCCTCCAGCTCCTTCGCCGTCAGGGGTACCACCTGACGGTGAAGCTCGCCGACGAGGAGGACGAGGACGGGCTGGACGCCTGGCTCGCCGAGAAGGACGGGTTCACCTTCTGGGCGGACAATCCGATCGAACTGCTGGGGCTGGCCGCCGTGTACGAGGACGTGCGGCCCGAGGAGGACCGGCCCTACTGGTGGGCCGCGAAGACCGTGCGCGAGCGCCCGGACGTGCGTGAGCAGCTCGTCGACGAAGCGCTCGCGGTCCGGGACGCGCGCGTGGCGGAGCTCGCCGCACGACGGGAGCGGGATCCGGAGGGCTGGGAGGAGGAGATCCGCGCGGCCTTCTGCTTCGACGGCGACGAGCGGCATGCGGCGAACCACCTGGCGCTCCCCCGCGCCGAGTTGAGGCAGCTCCTGGACGATCCGCGCCTCGCCGACCTCCGGGACGAGGAGAACCGCGGGAACGATGGCTGAACCGCGCCTCCTGCCGGAGCGCCCACGTCATGCCGTCGTGCTCGGGCTGGTGGCGGTCCTCGCGGCGCTGGTGGTCGCCGCGCTCGGCGTCCGCTACGCCGGCGCGAGCGAGCCCGGCGGGGTGGACGCCCGCATAGCGGGGGCGTTGTACGGGGTGGAGCCGCCGTGGCGGTCCGTCGCCCTGGCCATGGATTCGCTGGGCGAGCCGGTCGGAGCCGCGGCCCTGGTCGTGCCGATCGTGGCGGGCTGCCTGCTGCTCCGGCGTCCGCGCGCGGCTGCGTTCGTCGTTGTCGGCGTCGCTGCGGCCGTGGGAACGGCGACGCTGCTCAAACACCTGGCGGGGCGCACCATCCACGGCGACAACCTGTCCTACCCGAGCGGGCACACCGCCTTCGCCACGTCGCTCGCCCTCGTGGTGGCGATGGTGGCGACCCGCAGGGCGGCCGGCACCCTGTTCGTGTTCGCCGCGGCGTTGGTCGTCGGCGCCGTCATGGGGTGGGCGCAGGTCGCGCTGGGTGCGCATTACCCGACCGACGTCCTCGGCGGCTGGTGCACCGCACTGGCGGTGGTGCCGGCGACGGCGTGGCTGGTCGACCGAACAGCCGACCAGCTCCGCCGGAGCCGTCCGTGACGCCGTGTCACACCAGGCGGCGGAAGACGGGTTTCACCGGCCGCCCGCCCATCCAGGGGGTGGGGTCGCCGGCGTCGAGTGCCTTGCGGTAGACGGCACAGGCCCCGGCCACCACGGCCACGGTGCGGTCGATGTCGGCGTCGCCGAGCGCGCTGCTCACCACGAACGAGGGGGCCAGGACGCCCCCCGCGAGGAGTTGACGCAGGAACAGGGTGCGGTACTGCTGCGAGGGCTCCCGGTTCTCGTCGAGGGTGGCGAAGACCAGGTTGCTGGCCCGGCCCCGGACGACGACGTGGTCGCCGACGCCCATGCCCGCGGCGGCCTCGCGGACCCCGGCGGCCAGCCGCTCGCCGAGGGCGTGCAGCCGGGCTGTGACGCCCTCCTCGACGTAGGTGGTCTGGACGGCCATCGCGGCGGCGAGCGAGTGCGTCTCCGCGCCGTGCGTGGTGGACAGCAGGAACACCCGGTCGCCGGTGTGGCGCAGCCCGCCCCACTCCATCAGGTCCCGCCGCCCGGCGAGCGCGGAGACGGCGAAGCCGTTGCCCAGCGCCTTGCCGAAGGTGGAGAGGTCGGGCACGACGCCGTAGAGGCCCTGGGCACCCGCCTCGGACCAGCGGAAGCCGGTGATCATCTCGTCGAAGACCAGCACGCAGCCGTGCCGGTCGGCCAGTTCGCGCAGGCCGGCGAGGTACCCGGGCGGCGGCTCGGCGTGTCCGGCGGGTTCGAGGACCAGGCAGGCGACCTCGCCCCGGTACCGGGTGAGCAGTTCCTCCGTCGCGGCCAGGTCGCCGTAGGGGAACGCCACGGTGAGGTCGGTGATCGCCGCCGGGATCCCGGCGGACATCGGCGTGGTGCCGATGAACCAGTCGTCGACGGAGAAGAACGGGTGGTCGCCGCAGATGGCCACCCGCGGGCGCCCGGTGACGGCGCGGGCGAGCCGCACCGCCGCGGTGGTGACGTCGGAGCCGTTCTTCGCGAACTTGACCATCTCGGCGGTCGGCACGATCTCCAGGAAGCGTTCCGCGGCCCGGGCCTCCACGACGGACGGGCGGACGAAGTTGCTGCCGCGGTCCAGTTCCCGCCGGACCGCCTCCAGTACGCGCGGGTGGGCGTGGCCGAGGCTGACCGAGCGCAGGCCGGAGCCGTACTCGACGTAGCGGTTGCCGTCGACGTCCCACACGTGGGCGCCGCGGCCGTGGCTGATGACCGGGGCGAGGTGTTCGGGGTACTGGTCGTCGCCCTTGGCGTAGGTGTGCGCGCCCCCGGGGATCAGGGCGTGCAGCTTCTCGTTCGCCGCCCGCGACCGGGGCAGGGCGAACTCTTCGGCGGGTTCGGTGACTTCGGTGTCCACGCGGTCCTCAGCTCTCGTTCCGGCGCAGGACCTCGGCGAGGCTCGGCGCCTCCCGGTCCCGCTTGGACATCGACGTGGGCGGCAGCGGCCAGGGGATGGCGAGCTGCGGGTCGTCGAAGGCGATCGTCACGTCCTCGGCCGGATCGTGCGGGCGGTCGATCAGGTACGAGACGTCGGTGGTCTGCGTCAGCGCCTGGAAGCCGTGCGCGCACCCCGCCGGGATGTAGACGCTCGCCTGAGTCTCGCCGGACAGCTCGAAGTGGGCCTGGTTCCGGTAGGTCGGCGAGTCCGGCCGCAGGTCCACGACGACGTCGAAGACCCGCCCGTACGAGCAGCGCACCAGCTTGGCCTCGCCGGCGCCGGAGCGCAGGTGCAGCCCGCGCAGGACGCCGCCGACCGAGCGGGAGACGCTGTGCTGGACGAAGGCGTCCGGGTCGAGGCCCAGCGAGCGGATCACGTCGGCGTCGAAGGTGCGGCAGAAGAAGCCGCGTTCGTCGGTGTACGGCGTCGGCTCGAACAGGTACGCGCCGGCGATCGCCGGGACTTGGGTCGCCTTCACGGCGCCTCCCTCACAACGTGGTCGGTCCTCGGGAAGAGGGCCCTGGTCAGCTCGTCGAACTGGTCGTCGAGGCGCCGGGCCACGGCCAGGTTCCGCTCGGCGAGGATCTGGCGCAGCTCCGCCGAGCGCTTCTCCAGCTCCCGGAACTGCTCGGTCAGCCGGTCGGCGTCGACCTCGCGCGCCGGGTGGCGGTACGTGCCGAGCCCCATCTGCTCCATGAGCGCGTCGCTCTTGGCCGCGTAGCTCAGGGCGAGCGTCGGCGTGCCGGCCTTCAGGGCGCAGACGAGGTTGTGGTACCTGGTCGCCACCACGGCGTCGGCAGCCGCCGCCTCCTCCATCAGGTCGGCCAGCGAGGCCGTCCGGGCGGCGGTGACCAGCGGCGAGTCCACGGCTTCGAGGATCGCGGCGACCACCGTCGCGTCGACGTCGTCGCCGGTGAGCAGCCGGACCGGCCTGCCCTCCTCGACCAGGGTGCGGACGAAACGGGTCGTCCCGTCGAGGTAGCGCCGGTGGATCTCCTCGGCCCTGGCCCGGTCGTCGTTGCCGCCGTGGAAGTCCATGACGCCGACGCAGACCACGCCGGGAGCACCGGACGAGGGGGCGGCCGGCGTCGGCAGGGCGAAGGCGAGGTCCGGGTGGACCGCGTCCCGCGCGGTGTCCACGCCCATCGCCCGCATCGCGTCGCGGGACAGCTCGTCCCGGTACGACCGGTACGCGGCGAGGCGCGCCGACCAGCGCACCAGCGCCCGGGTGGGCCGGTCGGCGATGGGCGCGGCGCCGACGCCGACCAGCGCCACCCGGGTGCCGAAGAGCCGGCCGGACGCGCAGAGCAGGAACAGCGCGTACGGGAAGCCCCACGGCCGCAGCGGCAGCGTGGCCTCCAGGACGCCCATGCCCGGCACGATCACCACGTCGTGCCGGCGCACCCACGCGGCGGTGCGGACGGCGTCGACGAGTTTGCCGAGGCCCTTCGCCGCGACCGCGCCCGCCCGGGAGGCGGTCCGGTACTCCCCGCGGTACCAGTGCAGCCGGGTGGCGGGGATGCGGTAGCGGGCCGTGACGGCCTCGGGCCCGCCGCACAGCGCGTCCACGGCGGCCTCCGGGTGCTCGGTGCGCAGGTGGCCGAGCACGGCTTCGAGCGACCCGTCGTTGCCGAGGTTGCCGGAGCCGAGCAGGCCGAAGACCCCGACCCGCACGGGGGTCATGCCCGCCGCCCCTCGCGTCCGGCCACGAGGGCGTCGACGGAGACCGTGAGCAGCGCCGGGTCGGCCGGGGCGCGGTCCTCGACCCGCTCGCCGGCGCCGGGCCGGACCCGGCTGGTCATCCAGGCGGCCAGGTGGCCGTAGCAGGCGCGCCGGTCGGCGGCCGACAGCGGCGCCCGCCGGACGGCCGAGGCGAAGCCCCAGACGTACTCGGCGAGCAGCCGGGGCGTCGGGTGCAGCGGCCCGGCGCGGCGCGGGTCCAGGTTGACGCACCGGGAGCGCTTGGAGGGGTTCGCCCGCTCGGCGCGGGTGGGGTGGTCGCGGCGGAAGTACAGCAGCTCCGGCACCTGGTGGAAGCGCCCGTGCAGGGTGATCTCGGCGACGAACGTGCGGTCCGCGTGGTGGTAGCTGTCGTGCGGCTTCACCCGGCGCAGCACGTCGGCCCGCATCACCCCGTAGAAGTCGTCGCCGCCGGGCTCGAACAGCAGGCTGCGGAAGCGCTCGGGCGCGTGCGGCGAGTCGGTGGCGAGCCCGTACTCGTAGGGCACCTTCACCTGGCCGTCGCCGTCGATGACGGCCTGGCCGGAGTGGGCGAGGATGACGTCCGGGCGTTCGTCCAGCGCCTCCACGCAGCGCAGCAGGAGGTCCCGGGCGTACAGGTCGTCGTGGGAGGCCCACTTGAAGAGTTCGCCGCGGCACTCGGTGAAGACGTGGTTGTGGTTCGGCGCGGCGCCGATGTTCCGGGGCAGGCGCAGGTAGCGGATCCGGGGGTCCTTCGCGGCGTACGTGCGGCAGATGTCCTGGGTGCCGTCGGTCGACGCGTTGTCGGAGATGACGAGCTCGAAGTCGTCGTAGGTCTGGCCCAGGAGGGCGTCGAGCGACTCGGCGAGGTACTCCTCGCCGTTGTAGACGGGCAGGCCGATGCTCAGCCGGGGAACGGCGCTCAAGGGGTCCTCACTTCGGGGATCGGGGTGCGGTGGTGCTCGCGCAGGGCGGCGCGCAGTTGGAGCCACCAGACGGCGGCGCCGCACGCGGTCGCGCCGGCGACGCCCCAGGCGGAGCCGACCGTGCCGGCCGCGGCGGCGCCACCGAGCCCGCCGCCGAGGTAGCAGGCGGAGGCGAACAGCTGGCAGCGCAGGCTGCGCCGGGCCGCGGCGAGGGCGCGCAGCCCGGCGGCCGCGCCGCTGCCGAGGCCGGCGCCCGCGACGCCGAGGGTCGCCGGCAGGATGAGCTGGGAGGCGGAGTGCCAGACGTCGCCGAGGACGAACTGTCCGGCCCGGTCGGGCATCAGCAGCAGGGCCGAGCCCCACAGCAGCGCGGCGCCGGCCTGCCCTCCGCCCAGCAGGAAGCAGAACCGGCCGAGCCGCTCGGGCGTCCGCCGCAGGACCCGGGCCGCCTCCGCCACGGTGACCAGGGAGAGCCCCATCAGCAGGGCGAGGAACGGTCCCTGGAGGAGTTCGGCGCCCCGGACGGCACCGACCGCGCCGACCCCGACGATCGCGCCGAGCCCGTACGCCCGCAGCTGGCCGGCGCCGCTGAGGCTGACGTTCTCGACCAGGTAGCGGCTGCCGAGGTCGCGCTGCTCGCGCAGCCAGCCGCGGGCTTCGGTCACCCGGGGCCGGACGCCGGACTGGAGGAAGCCGTATCCGGCGGCGGCCGCCGCGGCGGCGCCCCAGGCCAGCAGGAAGGCGGGCACGGTGCCCACCCGGGCCGCCACGACCATGGCCGGGACGAGTGCGATGCCCTGCACCAGGTCGTTGGCGAAGGCCTTCCGCCCGGTGCCGGCCGCGAAGAACGCGAACCGCCGGGCATCCTGGAGCAGGAGCGCCGGCAGGGCGGCGCCGAGGCTCGCGAACGCGGGCCCCACGTCGCCGCCGAGGCCGAGCCCGACCAGCAGGCAGACGGCGCCGAGGGTGGCGCCGACGGCGAGCGCGGCGCCGGACGATCGGGCCGCACCGGCGCGCCAGGTCGCCTCCGGCACGCCACTGAACCGCACCATCAGCGGGTCGGTGGCCAGCCCGCGGGAGACGTTGAGCACCACGCCGTAGGTCAGCCAGGCCAGGCTGAACACGCCGAACGCGTGCACCCCCAGCTCCCGGGCGACGTAGATGCCCACCGCGAAGTTGATCATGCTGGTGACCGCCTGGTCGGCCAGCCCCCAGGACACCCGGCCGAGCACGCCCCGCCTGGCGGGCCGGGCCTGCTCGGCCGCCTGCCCGGTCCGCCCCGGTTCCCCGGCCGGGCCGGCCGGGGTCGTCGTCCTCACCCCCTCGGTGGTCATCCGCGTCACGCCTTGATCAGACCGGCGCCGCACAGGGCGTCGGCCGCGGCGGCGACCGCGTCGAAGGGCAGCCCGGAGCGCTCGGCGACGTCCAGCAGGCCGTGCTCGCCGTCGGAGAGGCTGAGCACCCACAGCATCGCCATCTGGGCCTGCTTGGCGTCGCTGCGCCCGCCGAGGGACTCGTACAGTCCGCGCCGTCCCAACTGCGGTTCTCCGTACGGGCTGAGGTTGACGTAGCGCCGGTTGCGGTCGAGCACGGCGAAGGCCTCGCGGCAGACGGCGAGCGTGTCCGCCAGCGCCTCCGGGGAGACGAAGTCCGGGTTGTCCGCCGAGGTGTGGTACTCGGGGTAGCCGGCGTACGGGGTCCGGCTCAGCGAGCCGACGCCGAGGTCGAACCCGGGCGAGCAGTACTGCCGCTCGTCGTAGCCGTACGGGGTGAACTCGACGACGTCGTGCGGCCGTTCGGAGGTGCGCAGCACGTGCCGCAGCACCCGGTCGATCTCCGCGTCGCCGCGCCGGCTCTGCTTGTACGTCAGCCGTCCCCGGTCGCCCGCGCAGGCCAGCACCAGCCCGTGCTTGACCCGCTCGATCCGCTCCGCGTTGCGGGCCAGCCAGGTGATCGCCCCGATCGTGCCGGGCGCGTAGATGAAGCGGTAGGTGTAGTACGGGCTCCGCTCCGCCAACTCCCGTGCCAGATAGGTCGCCACCGCGACGCCCGCCATGTTGTCGTTGGCCAGCGCGGGGTGGCAGACGTGGCAGGAGACGATCACCTCGTCGGCGACCTGCCCGGGGACGACGTGCTCGGCGTAGGTGAGGTGGCCGTCCGCGAGGGTGGAGTCGATGCGCACCTCGTAGTCGCCGTCCGGCAGCCCGTCCAGGGTCTCCTGGGACAGGCAGAACCCCCAGTCCGGCGTGTAGTAGCTGGTGCGGTACGGCACCCAGACCGGGTGGTCCGGCAGGGTGTGCAGGTGTCCGCGCAGTTCGGACAGCGGCATGGTCGCCGCCACCGGCACGCTGTAGCCGAGCACGTGCAGGCTGGACGCGGCGAAGTCGACGACCCGGTTGCCCGCGGCGTCGGCGACGTAGGCGTCCCGGATGTTCCACTCCTGCGGCACCGTCCAGTCGAGCACCTGCGTCCCGGTCGGGACCTCGTGCACCTGGAGCGGAACGTACTCGCCGACGATGTCCAGGGTGGCGCGCACGCCGTCGCCGGTGATGCTCCGGCAGAGCGGGTACAGCCGCTCCACCAGGGCGTGCATCTCCTCGCCGAGCCCGGTCACCGGCGCCACCGCAGGGTCTCGTCGACGGCCCCGGCGGAGGACGCCTCGCGCAGCACGGCCAGCCGGGTGAAGCGGCGCTCGAAGTCCTCCCGGGTGAGTCCGAACGTGCGGTAGGCGTCGGCGAGTTCGAGCGCGCCCTGCTTCACCGTCCACTCGCAGTCGAAGCCGGGCAGCGCGGCGCGGAACCGCGAGAAGTCCACCCGGTACGACCGCGGGTCGGCGCCGTTCTCGCCGGTGATCACCACCTGCGCGCCGGTCACCGCCTCGGCGACCTGCTCCGCGATCTCGGCGACGGTGACGTTGTTCACCTCGCTGCCGATGTTGAACGCCCGGTCGTGCACGGCTTCGCGCGGCGCGGTCAGCGCCGCCGCGAAGGCGCGGGCGATGTCGGCGGCGTGGACCAGCGGGCGCCAGGGCGTGCCGTCGGAGAGCACCAGCACCTCGCCGGACAGGAGCGCGTGGCCCACCAGGTTGTTCAGCACGATGTCGGCGCGCAGCCGGGGCGAGTAGCCGAAGGCGGTGGCGTTGCGCATGTACACCGGGCTGAAGTCGCCGTCGGCCAGGGCGTGCAGGTCGTCCTCCACCCGCACCTTGGACTCTGCGTAC
Source organism: Kitasatospora sp. NPDC059722 (assembly GCF_042733235.1). Lineage (NCBI taxonomy): Bacteria > Bacillati > Actinomycetota > Actinomycetes > Kitasatosporales > Streptomycetaceae > Kitasatospora > Kitasatospora sp. NPDC059722. Next base: position 39,776 of record NZ_JBHWGD010000004.1, on the reverse strand, counting down.
GGCGTCACCGGGCGCAGCGGGGCGTCCTCGGACACCAGCTCGTCGCCGCCGGCGGCGCCGTAGACGGAACAGGTGGAGGCGTACAGGAAGCGGCGCACTCCGGCGTCGCGGGCCAGTTCGGCCAGCCGGACGGAGGCGTGGTGGTTGATGTCGTAGGTGAGGTCCGGCGCGAGCGAGCCCAGCGGGTCGTTGGACAGCGCGGCCAGGTGGATCACGGCGTCCACGCCGGCGACGTGGTCGGCGGTGACGTCGCGCAGGTCGACCCGCGTTCCCGGCGGGTCGGCGGGCTTCGGGCCGAGGACGCAGTCGGCGAACAGGCCGGCGTCGAGGCCGACGACCTCGTGCCCGGCGGCGGCGAGGACCGGGGCCATCACGGTGCCCAGGTAGCCCTGGTGTCCGGTCAGCAGTACGCGCATGGGTTCAACCCCCCAGGTTGAGAGTGCCGAGGTCGAGCGTGAGTTTGGTGGTGGCGAAGGCCTCGGCGTAGCGCGCGTGGCATTCGATGCCGCGGATCCGCGCGAGCCCGAGGAAGGCCTCGCGGTCGTACCAGGGGCGGTGCCGCTGCGAGGGGTAGTGCTCCTGCAGCAGCCGCACCTTCTGTTCCGCGGTCTCCGGGGTGAGCGGTTGGTAGGCGGTGGGCCGGCCGAGGTCGCCGTCCCACTTGACGATCTCGTAGCCGAGCACGAGGTGGTCGCGGAACGCGGTGGTCAGCAGCTGCGCGAGGCCGCGGTGGTCCTGGTGGGCGTCGTCGGTGCGCGGGGCGAGGATGAGGTCGGGCTCGGTCCGCCCGCGCAGTTCCTCGACGGCGGCCTTGGCCTCGTCCCAGTACGCGGGCAGCCGGCCGTCCGGCAGCTTGAGGACGGTCAGGCGCAGGTCGGCGCCCGGGCAGAAGGCGGCGAGCGCGGCCTGTTCCTCCTGCTCGCGCTCGCTGCCGCCGCCGGAGAGGACCAGCGCGTCCACCTGGATGCCCGGCCGCGCGAGGCACATCGTCAGCAGCGTGCCGCCGGCGCCGATGGCGATGTCGTCGCAGTGCGCCCCCACGGCGACGATCCGCTCCAGGCGCCCCGCGCCGAGCCGGATCACGCCTTGGCTCCCACGGTGTTCGCGCCGTCCCGTTCCCACACGGCCCACGGGCGGTCGCCCCGGGCGTAGGCGAGGTCGAGCGCGGCCCGCTCCTTCACCGTGTCGGTCGGCTTCCAGAAGCCGCGGTGCTGGTGCGCCACCAGCCGCCCCTGCTTGGCGAGTCGGGCGCAGCCGTCGGCGACCAGGTCGCCGTTCTCCGGGATGTGGTCGAAGACCTCCTGGCGGAGCACGAAGTAGCCGCCGTTCTCCCACAGCGGCATGTCGCTCACCGCGGTGATGCCCCCCACCAGGCCGTCCTCGCCCAGGTCCACGCAGTGGAAGGAGGACTGCGGGGGCACCACCATCATCGACGCGCCGGCGTCGCGCTGGGCGAACCGCTCGATCATCTCGGGCAGCGGGGCGTCGGTGAGCACGTCGGCGTAGTTGGCGAGGAACATCTCGTCGCCGTCCAGGTGGTGGCGCACCCGGCGCAGCCGCTCGCCGATCGGCGACTCGATGCCGGTCTGCGCGAAGGTGATCGTCCAGGACGATATGTCGGTGGACAGCAGCTCGGTCTTCCCGTTGCGCAGCACGAAGTCGTTGGACGTGGTCTCTTCGTAGTTGAGGAAGAAGTTCTTGATGTGGTGCGCCCCGTACCCGAGGCACAGGATGAACTCCGTGTGCCCGAAGTACGCGTAGTAGCGCATGACGTGCCAGATCAGCGGCCGCGGACCGACCATCGCCATCGGCTTGGGCACGTCGTCGGACGCTCCGCTGCGCATGCGCAGCCCGTAACCTCCGCAGAACAGGACGACCTTCACCGCTTCACCTCGACGATGCTGAGTTCCGGGATGGGGAAGACCAGCCGGCCGCCCCACTCGTGGACGAAGGACAGTTGCTCGACCAGCTCGTCGCGCAGGTTCCACGGGAGGACGAGGACGTAGTCGGGCCGGTCGGCGGCGATCCGCTCGGGCGCCAGGATCGGGATGCGGGTGCCCGGGGTGAACCTGCCGTGCTTGTAGGGGTTGCGGTCGACCGTGTACGGGAGCAGGTCGGGCCGGACGCCGCAGTGGTTGAGCAGGGTGTTGCCCTTGCCCGGGGCGCCGTAGCCGACGACCGTCTCGCCGCGCTCGGCCGCGTCGACGAGGAAGCGCAGGAGGTCCCGGCGCACCTTGGCCACCCGGGCGGAGAACTCGGTGTAGCCGGACAGTTCCTGGAGCCCGGCGGCCTTCTCCCGGTCCAGCACCTCGGCCACCCGCCGCGTCGGCTCGCCGGCCGCCTCCACCGGCCGGGCCCACAGCCGGATCGAGCCGCCGTGCGTGGGCAGCAGATCGACGTCCACGAGCGCGAGTCCGCCGCTCGCGAGCGCCCGGGTCGCGGACGCGACCGTGTAGTACTGGAAGTGCTCGTGGTAGATCGTGTCGTACTGGTTCTCCTCGATCAGGGTCAGCAGGTGCTGCACCTCGATGGAGACCCAGCCGTCGTCGGCGACCAGGGCGCGCAGACCCTTGGTGAAGCCGACCACGTCGGGGATGTGCGCGTACACGTTGTTCGCCACGACCAGGTCCGCCGGGCCGTGTTCGGCGCGGACGGCCGTACCGGTGGCCTCGTCGAGGAACGCGGTGAGCGTGGGCACGCCCGCGTCGCGGGCCGCGGCGCCGACGTTGACCGAGGGTTCGATGCCGAGGCAGCGGATCCCCCGGTCCACCACGTGCCGGAGCAGGTAGCCGTCGTTGCTCGCGACCTCGACCACGAAGGCGTCGGGGCCGAGACCCACGCGCTGGGCGGCGCCGTCGACGAACGTCCGCGCGTGCTCCACCCAGGAGGTCGAGTAGGAGGAGAAGTACGCGTACTGCGTGAACGTTTCCTCCGGCGTGATCAGCGGCGGGATCTGCGCGAGCCAGCACTCGGTGCAGACCCGCAGGTGCAGCGGGTACGTCGGTTCCGGCCGGTCCAGTTCGTCCGCGGCGAGGAAGCTCTCGCACGGCGGTGTCGCCCCCAGGTCGACGACGCTCGTCAGCGCCACCGATCCGCACAGTCGGCATGTCATCTATTGCCCCCACTCCTGCCCGCGCGGGATCCCCGTCGCGGGCCAGCGTTGTCCGTTCCCTGCGGCGGCGCGCCCTCCGCGCCGCCGGACCGACCCGCGATCGCGGTGCGGTACCCCTCCACCAGGCGCTCCAGCCCGACGGCCGGGCTGAACCCCTGCTCGTAACGGCGCCGGGCCGCCAGTCCCATCTCCCGGTTGCGCTCCGGCTCCGCCGCGATCCGGCGCAGGCCGGACGCGAGCGAGACCGCGTCGCCGGGCTCGTGCAGCAGCCCGGTCACGCCGTCCTCGACGAGTTCGACGAAGGCGCCGTGCCCCGCGGCGACGACCGGGACCCCGGCCGCCATCGCCTCCACGACCACCAGGCCGAACGCCTCCAGCCACGTCGAGGGCGCCACCACGGCGACCGCCCGCGCGACGGCCTCCCGGCACTCCGCCGTGTCGTAGAGGCCGGCGAACCGCACGTCCTCCCGGCCCGCCGCCCACGCCCTCACCTCCGGCTCCAGCGGCCCCGCGCCGGCGATCACCAGCGGCACGCCCACGCCGCCGTCGGCGGCGATCGCGTCCCACGCGGCCATGAGCAGCCGCACACCCTTGGCCTCCGCGAGCCGGCCGAGGTAGAGCACGTGCTCACCGGCACCCGTGCGAAGCACGCCCGGCTCGGGCACGAAGTTGTGCTTCACCGCCAGCCGTCCGGCCGGCAGGCCGGCCCGCACCAGGACGTCGCGCTGCGCCGCCGAGATGCAGAAGAACCGCTCCACGCCGGACCACCACCGCCGCCGGTTGACCGCAAGGCTCACCGCCAGCGGCACCGTCGCCAGCCGGGAGCCGCGGTAGCAGCCGTGCCGGACGGCGGGCAGCGGTGACCCCCCGACGCACTCGGTGCACGGCCGCCCGTCCCGCTGAAGCGTGCCCGGCGGGCAGACCTGGGTGTAGTTGTGCAGCGTCGCGACGGCCGGCACACCGGCGTCGGCGCAGGCGGCCAGCACCGCGGGCGACAGCAGCGGGAAGACGTTGTGGACGTGCACCACGTCCGGCCGCTCGCGGCGCAGCCGGGCGGCGAGCTCCGCGCGGACCGCCGGGTTCCACGGCACCAGCAGCGGCACCGCGACCTTGCCCGGCAGGGACCGGGCCCCGATGTCGTCACTGCGCCGCTCGAACAGCTCGACCCGGTGGCCGGCCCCGCGCAGCAGCCCCACCTCCTGGTCGACGACCTTGTTCTCCCCGCTCGGCTGCGCCGAGGAGTAGCGGTTGTGCACCACGAGGACGTGCATCAGCTCACCTCCGATCTCTGGACGGCTGGTTGGGGTACGCGGGCTGCGAGTGCCGGCGCAGGTGCCGCCAGCAGCCCGGCGGCCACGGTCAGGTGGAGCAGGTACGGCGAGGCGTCGCCCAGCCCGGCCTCGGTGTAGGAGGCGATCGCGCAGTAGCCGATCAGGAAGATCGCGCAGGCCCGCGCCAGGGAGGGCGGGCGCAGCAGCGCGACGCCGCCCAGCACGATGATGATCGCCGCCACGATCGCGACGCCCGCCAGGCCCTGTTCGTTGTAGACGGCCAGCCAGCTGTTGTCGATCGGCAGCCCGCCGAAGGACTTGTCGCCCAGTCCGGCGCCGAACACCTGCTCCGTCGTCGTCCGGGGCGCCGCGAGCAGGGCGTCCCAGACCTTGGCCCGGCCGGTGAGGCTGGAGAAGTTCTCCTGGCTCTGACCGCGCAGGAACCACGCCTGGAGCAGGGAGCCGAGCGCCACGGCGGCCACGGCGGCGCACAGCACCGCCCGGGTGAAGAACCGGCGGGCGGCGGCGCTGGTCAGGACGAGCGAGCCGATCGCCAGCGCCAGCCCGAGGATCAGGCCGAGCGTGGCCGTCCGGGTGTGGGTCAGCGCGAGCAGGACGAAGGACGGCACGATGACGGCCGCCGCGCTGCCCCTGGTGGTCCGCCCGCCCAGGAGGAGCAGCACGGTGAGCCCGATGATCACCGCCGCGTACTGGCCGATCTGCGGCGGGGTCAGCGGCCACAGCGCGCCGACCAGCCGTCCGCCGTAGAGCTCGGGCATCGCCGCGCCCGGTGAGACGACCAGGCCCGCGGCCACCGAGGCGAGCACCGCGGAGTACGCCCGGATGTGGTGACGGACGAACGTCTCGCCGCCGTCCCACCACCGGCTGAGCAGCCACAGCGTGCCGACGAAGAGCGCCAGCCGGAAGCAGCGGAACAGCGCGCCGAAGCCGGACTCCAGGTGCGCGCTGGAGATCACGCTCAGCACCAGCAGCAGGGTGAGCAGGAAGAGGTGGGCGCTGGGCCGGATCCGCAGCCGGAGGTTGAGGACCAGCGCCAGCGCGAACGCGGACACCAGCGAGCCCATGGTGACCATCTGGATGAGGGAGCGCGGCAGCGGGATGACGGTCTGCGCGCCGGCGGAGCCGAGCGTGTTGAGGATCAGCAGCGCCCAGACCGCGCCGACGGCCCTGGGCGTCGCCGGGCCGCCCTGCGACCCGTCGTGCGTGAGGTCCCGGGTCACCTCAACCACCGGCCTGGGACTGGTAGGTGCTGCCCGTGTCCTGCTGGTAGGGCTCGCCCTGCCACTGCCCGAAGTCGAGCGTGCGGCTCGGGTCGTGGGCGACGAAGCTCCACGGTCCGAGGTAGGCGTTGTCGTGCCAGCGGTTCTGCTGGCCACCGGTGATCGCCTCGGCGACCGACTGCCCCTTGTACGGCGACCAGTCCGGGTAGGTGCCGTAGTTGGCCAGCACCGCCATGCGGCCGCACTTGACCGTGCAGCCGACGGCGGAAGGGTGCAGCACGAAGCGGTTGCCGTGGATGTCGACCCGCTGGGTCTTCCACCGGCAGTCGTCGTGGAGCGGCGGGGTGGCGATCGCCGGCTGGGCGCAGCGGGCGGTGTTCTTCGCCAGGAGCGTGCAGTCGCCGGAGGAGGTGTTGGCCGGGCTGTTGCAGAAGCGGTCGGCGTTCTCCCACAGGGTGATCCCGGACCAGTTGTCCTCCAGGACGTTCCCGTAGATCTCGATCCTGTCGGTGCGGGCGGGGATCCGCGGTTCGCCGCCGGACTCCGAGAGGTAGACGGTCGCGTACGGGAAATCGTCGCCGCGGTCGGCGGAGCGGCGGCCCTCGACGACGTCGTTGCGCCGGATCGTGTTGTTGCGGATGACGGCGTTGTAGCTGGTCTCGTAGATCAGCGCGGCACCGTCGTTGGCCTCCAGGACGTTGTCCTCGATGCGGAAGTCGTTGTTGTTGGTGTCCGCCCACAGCCCGGGGCCGCGGTTGTCGTGCACCCAGTTGCCGCGCACGTCGGCGCCGTTGACGGCCCAGAACTTGACGCCCCCGGTGCAGCCGCAGCCCGGCTGGCGCTGCTCCCACTGGTCGGTGTCGTTGCCCGTGATCTCGTTGCCCTCGACCACCAGGCCGCCGACGGGGGCACCGGACTTGTACGCGTTCATGCCGTACTGCCCGTTGCCCTGCAGGCAGTTGGCGCGGACCTGCTGGTGGGCTCCGGCCATCAGTCCGGCGCCGGAGTTGTCGCGGATCGTCGCGTGCTCGATGACCCACCCGTCGGCCGAGTCGTGGTTGACCACGCCCTCGTTCTGCGGCGCGTTGAAGCCCTGCACGGTCAGGTAGCGGATCGTGACGCCCGCGGCGTCGCCGCCGAAGGCGTACTGGTTGGTCTTCACGCCGTCGAGCACCGCGCCCGGTGCTCCGAGGTAGGTGTCCCCCTCCTTCGGGACGACCTGGGCGTACCGGTCCGCTTCGAGCTTGTGCGTCCCCGGCTGGAGCCAGAACGTGGTGTGCGGGGGGCTGCTCTTGGTCTTCGCCGTCAGGTCGCCGACCACCGCGGGGTCGACCGTCACCGCGCCCGCGGGCGCGGCGGCCGGACCTTCCCCGGGGTGGGCGCACACCTGGGCCGCGGCCACGGAGCCGGAGGGCGTGGCGGTCGGCGCCGGCGAGGTGTCCGAGCCGCCGCTCGTGCAGCCGGTCGCCAGCAACAGGACCAGCGCCGGCGCCCCCCAGTGCCGCTTCTTGATCCCCACCCCTCCCCCCTCAGTCCCGGAATCCGAGCACAGTGGTGAACTCCTCGGTGCCGTCGGCGAATCCGGTGCCGACGAGCGTGGTCGCGGGTTCCTTGCGCCCGAAGCCGGCCGAGTACCAGCCCAGCGGCGGGTCGGTCTCGCCGCGGTGCGCCCGCCAGGACAGCTGTCCGGGCAGGTCGAGCACCGCGGAACGGCCCTCGCCGTCCCGGGTCCAGGTGAGCAGAGCCCGGTGCCCCGTCAGGTCGGCAGTGATCGCCGGGCCGAGGTGGAAGGCCAGGCGCACGGCCCGGCGCGGGCCGCGCACCTCGTCGACCACCCGCAGCTCCCGGGTGGCGGCGGTCAGTTCCACCCGGCGGCGGTGCACCGAGTCCTGGTAGCCGTCGTGTTCGGCGCTCCAGCGGGCCACGCTCCCGTTGAAGGTGTCCGCGGCCAGGACGCGGCTGCGGGCGTGCCGGGTCCACAGGAACGGGCCGCCGGAGACGGACTGGTCGCCGCCGTCCAGCTCCAGGGTGTTGTGGCCCAGGGTCGAGCGGAAGTAGCTCCGCCACTCGGGCTGTCCGTGGTAGCAGAACGTCCCGGGGTCGGCGAGTACCTCCACGCCGTCGTGCCGGACCTCCACGGACAGCGCGTCCGCGTGGGCGTGCGCGGCGATGGACAGGAAGCCGTGCGGGCCGCCGTCGCAGCGGCACCAGATCTCCCCCGGGCCGCGCAGGATGGTCATACCGGCGTCGGCGAAGTGGCCGGGCCGGCGTGCCGGGCGGGTGACGGCTCCGCTCTTCCCGTACGGGCGGACCAGCGCGGCCAGCAGCGGGGTGCGCACGTCGCCGCCGGTCACCGCCGGCCACCAGGCGAGCCGGCCGAACACGGCGTCCCCGGTGGCCAGCAGCGAGGCCCAGCGGTCGGTGCCGGGGCCGTCCAGGACCAGGCCGTACCCGTCGTCGGCGTCGCCCTGGCGCGGCGGTCGCAGCCGGTTGTCCACGACGGCCGCGAGGGCGTCGGTCATCCGCAGCAGGACCAGCCGGACGGACGCCGGGACGGGCACGGCGGCGGCGTCCGCCTCGGCCAGCGCGGCGAGGCCCAGCTCCAGGACGAGCCCGTGGTACTCGGTCGCCAGCTCGCGGTTGAGGCCGGACGGGAAGGTGTTGCCGCGCAGGTGCCGCTCCAGCGAGCGCAGCGCGCCGGACCGCCAGCGTTCCGAGGCCGGGAACCAGCCGAACGCGCAGGCCGCGGCGAACTGCCCGGCGGCCTCGGCGATGACGTGGTTGTTGGCCGAGGAGCCCCGGCTGGGGAAGGCGGCCAGCCAGCGCTGGTGGTGCCAGATCTGCTCCAGCGCCACCGGGTTGCCCTCGAACAGCCCGGCCGCGCCCGGCCAGCCGTCGAGCAGCCGGCGGATCCACACCCAGGACAGCAGCCGGATGCCCAGCTCGATGCCACTGATCCAGTGCACGCCGCGCAGCGGCGGGTTGGCCGCCCACCACGACCGAAGGTGCGCGGCCACGCGCTCGGCGTAGCGCTCGTTCCCGGTGAGGGCGTAGGCGGCGGCGAGCACGGTCAGGTACTGGTGCCGGGAGGGCTCCCAGATCTGCTTGATGTCCCCGACCGCGTCCTCGTCGCGGTAGGGCACGTCGAAGGCGTAGCCGGCCGGGGCCCGGCGCCCGGTCTTCGGGTCGCGCCACCAGTCCGGGTCGGCCAGGTCGTCGCGGTCCACCCCGAAGAACTCGGCGTACCCGTCCATCAGCCGGTCCGCCTCGGCGACGAGTCGCTTCGCGGCCTCCGCCGGCACCGCGGCGAGCGCCCCGGCGGGCAGGACGGCGGTGAACCGGGCGCCGGTGACCTCCGGGCAGGGCGGCGGCTCCGAGCGCCACCGCCGCCTACGCACCGCGTCGCCCGCCCGGCCGCCGACCTCCCGCGGCCCCATCCGGGACAGCCGCCGCAGGTACCAGCCCGCGCTCATCGTCATCGCGCCCGCTCCAGCGCCACCGGCACGCCGCCGGCCAGGCCGGTCTGCACGGCGAGGGTGGCCGCCGTGGTGGCGACCAGCGACTCCAGCGGCACCGGCATCGGCCCGCCGGTCCGCACCGCCCTGACGAACGCGGCCAGCTCGTTGGACTGACCCTTGTCCCTGGCCTTCGGCAGCCGCGAACTGACCCACCGCTTGCCCCCGTACACCGAGGCGCGGACGAAGTCGTCGAGCTTCAGCACCTTGCCGTCCGCGACGAGGTCAAGTGTCTCCTTGGGGAAGCCGGACGCGCCGGTGGTGACGTAGCTGATGGTGGCCGTGGAGCCGTCCGGGTAGCGCAGCACGACCTGGAGGTCCTCGTTGCCGGCCGAGGCCACCGCGTACACCGAGACCGGGTCGGCCTCCAGCAGCCAGCTCGCCGTGTCGATGAAGTGCCCGCCCTCGCCGGCGAACCGGGAGCCCTCGGTGCCCTGCTGGAGGTACCAGCTGCCGTGCTGCAGGCGGCCCGCGTTGACCAGGTAGCGCAGGCTCGCCGGGCCGCTCCGCGCGCCGAACCGGGCCTTGGCCTCGCGCAGCAGCGGCGAGAACCGTCGGTTGAAGCCCACCTGCAGCCGGTCGTTGCCGGACTCCGTCACGGCCGCGAGCACGCCCGCCAGGTCGTCCTCGGTGAGGGCCAGCGGCTTCTCCACGAACACCGCCTTGCCGGCCAGCAGCGCCCGCCGGGTCAGTTCGGCGTGCGAGCTGTGCCGGGTGACCACGAACACGGCGTCGATGGACGGGTCCCCGAGCACGCCGTCCAGATCGGTGGTCGCCCGGGCGAAGCCGAACTTCCGCTGCGCGTTGGCCGCCGAGAGCGCCGTCGTGGTGACGACCGTGGACAGCGCGACGCCGTCGCGCCCGGCCAGGTGGGGCAGCAGCATCGACGTCGCGTAGTTCCCCGCGCCGACGAACGCCAGCCGCACCGGCGTGTTGACGGGACGGGACGGCGCGGCTGCCCTGGTCTCGACGCGCACCGCCGGCACCGCCACCACCGGGGCCTCCGCCGTTCCCTCCGCCTCGGGCCCGGGGTACCGGAAGAGCACGGCCACGGCCTTCAACTCGCCGTCCTTCAGGCGCCGGTACGTCTCGACGGCGTCGCCGAAGTCGGCGATGTGGGAGATCAGCGGCTCCACGTCGACGCGGCCCCGGGAGACGAGGTCGAGGAAGCACGCGAGGTTGCGGCGCTCGGTCCAGCGCACGTAGCCGATCGGGTAGTCCCGCCCCTCCAGCTCGTACTCCGGGTCGTAGCGCCCGGGGCCGTACGAGCGGGAGAACCGGACGTCGAGCTCCTTCTCGTAGTACGCGTTCCAGGGCAGGTCCAGCCGGCACTTGCCGATGTCGACGACCCGGCCCCGGTCCCTGGCCAGCGCGGCGGCCAGCTCGACGGGCTGGTTGCTGCCGCCGCCGGCCGCCAGGTACACCTGGTCCACGCCGTGACCGCCGGTCAGCTCGGCGACGGCGCCCGCCACGGCCGCGGAGGCGGGATCGCCGCAGGCCACGGCGCCCAGGCGCGCGGCGAGTTCGCAGCGCGCCGGGTCGGGGTCGGCCCCGACGACGCGCACCCCCGCGGCGGTGAGCAGCTGCACCACCAGCTGCCCGATCAGCCCGAGGCCGATGACCAGCGCCACCTCGCCGAGCTGCGGCTCGCCCTGGCGCACGCCCTGCAGCGCGATCGACCCGACGGTGCCGAAGGCCGCGTGCCGCGGCGCGAGGCCGTCCGGCACCGGGACGTAGAGGTTCTTCGGCACCCAGTTCAGCTCGGCGTGCAGCGCGTGCTCGTTGCCGGCGCAGGCCACCAGGTCGCCGGCCTTCACGTCGTCGACCCCGGCGCCGACCTGCTCGACCACGCCGCACAGCGAGTAGCCCAGCGGCGTGTAGGAGTCCAGCTTGCCCATCACCTTGCGGTAGGTGGCGGGCAGTCCGTTGGTGGCCACGCTCTGCATGACCTTGGCCACCTGGTCCGGCCGGGAGCGGGCCTTGCCCAGCATCGACATCCCGGCCTCGGAGACCTTCATGAGCTCGGTGCCGGTGGAGATCAGCGAGAAGGCGCTGCGGACCAGCACCCCGCCCGGCTTGCAGCCCGGCACCGGCACGTCGAGCACCGACAGCTCGCCGCTCTTGTAGTTCTGCACGACCTGTTTCACCCGAAGTCCCCTTGTTCCCATGTCGTCACGTCGTCACGTCGTCACATTCCGGCCGCGGCCTCAGCCGGAGGTCGCGCCGCGGTACCAGTACTCGAGGGTCAGCACGTGCCACAGGTGCTTGGAGTAGTCCTGCTGCCCGGCGGCGTCCGCGGCGACGAGCCGCGCCAGCGCGTCCCGGCGCAGGAACCCCGACCGGACGAGCACGCCGTCGTTCACCACCTCGCGCACCAGCGGTGCCAGGTCCCGGCTCATCCAGGCCCGCAGCGGCGCGCTGAACAGGCCCTTGGGCCGGTACACGATCTCCCGGGGCAGGACGGAGGTGGCCGCCTCCTTGAGCACGGCCTTGCCCTGCCGTCCGACGATCTTGCGGTCACCGGGCACCGCGAACGCCGCCCGCACCACCTCGACGTCCACGTACGGCACCCGCACCTCGGTGGACGCGGCCATGCTCGACCGGTCCGTGTAGGCGAGGTTCAGGCCCGGCAGGAACATCCGCGCGTCCCCCAGGCACATGCGGTTGACGAAGTCGTCGAGGTCGTTGTCCCCGTAGACGTCCGCGTGCTCGGTCAGCACGTCGTCGACCGTCCCGGCCAGGTCCGGGTCGACCAGGGCGAGCAGTTCGGCCCGGTCGTACATCGTGTAGCTGCGCCGGAACGCCGTCTCCTCCGGCAGGTCGGCGAAGGAGAGGAACCGCTTCGCGAACCGCACCGAGCGGAACCCGCGGGTGGCCGTGGCGACCGGCAGCCGGTCCACGGCCGCGGACAGGCCGCGCCGCAGGGGCCGCGGGACGCGCTGGTAGCGCAGCGCGAGCCGGTTGGCCAGGTGCTTGCGGTAGCCGGCGAACAGCTCGTCGGCGCCCATCCCCGAGAGCATCACCTTGACCCCGGCCTCCCGGGCGGCCGAGCAGATCAGGTAGGTGTTGATCGCGGCCGGGTCGCCGATCGGCTCGTCCAGGTGGTACGTCATCCTCGGCAGCAGGTCGAGCACGTCCGGGGCGATCTCGATCTCGTGCAGGTCAACGCCGAACCGCCCGGCCACCTGCCGGGCGTAGCGGAGGTCGTCGGGCATGGCCTCGAACCTGGCGTCCTCGGCGCGGAAGCCGATCGTGTAGGCGGAGATGCCGGGCCGGTCGCGGGCGGCCAGCGCGGTCAGGTAGCTGGAGTCCAGCCCGCCGGAGAGGAAGGTCGCCACGGGCACGTCGGAGAGCAGGTGACGCCGGGTCGACTCCTCGACGATGGCGGCGAGGTCCGGCCGCTCGCCGGCCCGGGCCCGCTCCCGGCCCTCGGCGGCGACGTCCCGCAGGTTCCAGTACCGGCCGCGCTCGACCCGGCCGTCGGGCCTGCACCGGAGCCAGCTGCCCGGTGGCAGCTTCTCGGCCTCGCGGAAGGCGCACCGCGAGTCCGGCACCCAGTAGTAGAGCAGGGAGGCCACCAGCGCCGCGTGGTCCACCTCCAGCGACCCGCCGGTGGCGGCGGCCAGCGCCTTGAGCTCGGAGGCGAACACCAGGCCCCCGCCGCGCCGGACCAGGAACAGCGGCTTGATGCCGAGCTGGTCGCGGACGAGAACCAGCTCGCCGGTCCGCTCGTCGAAGATCCCGAACGCGAACATGCCGCGCAGCCGGGGCAGGCAGTCGGTGCCCCAGCGCCGCCAGGCCTCCAGCAGCACCTCCGTGTCGGAGGTCCCGCGGAAGCGCACGCCGGCGGCGGCCAGTTCGGCGCGCAGCTCGGGCGCGTTGTACAGCTCGCCGTTGTACGTCAGGACGAGGCCGTCCGAGACCATCGGCTGGGCGCCGGTCTCGGAGAGGTCGACGATGGCCAGCCGGCGGTGCCCGAGCTGCACGTCGCCGTCGCCGACCGGGTGGCCGTAGCGGCCGGCCCCGTCCGGGCCCCGGTGGGCGAGGGTGTCGGTGAGCAGGTCGGTCACGGCCTTCCCGTCCGGCCACCGGTACGTTCCCGCGATGCCGCACATGTCTAGCCCGCCTCCTGGTCGTTGTCCGGGACCGGTGCGGTCCTCGTCGGTTGTCGTTCCGTGCGCCGGCGGCCGGTCCCGTCGCGCCGGGGCGGGCGGGCGCGCCGGCCGCGCGGCGCGGCGTGCGGCCCGTCCCAGAGGGTGCCGTCGGTCCGGTCCCGCGGATCGGGGTCGATCAGCACCACCCCGATCACCGGGATGCCCTGGTCCGCGAGCTGCCGGGCCACGGTGTGCAGCCAGGCGGCGCTGCCGTGCCCGGCCCGCACGACGAGCACCGTCCGGGTGCCGAGGTGGCGGAGGTCGGTCCACGCCGTGCCGGGCGCCACCGAGCCGACGCCGAGCCGGCGCTCCTCGGGCGGCACGGCCCCGGCGCGCCCGCCGACGACGACGGTCGGATCCCCCGGCCTGGCGCGGCGCTTGGCGAGCTGCGGGCCGGGCAGCCCGTCGACGACGACCACCGGCCCCTCCTCCTCCGACGCCAGCTCGCCGGCGAGGTCCAGGGCGATCACGCTCGTGGTGCGCGCGCAGCCGAGTTCCAGCAGCGACACGGCGTCCGCCGAGCCGCGCACGCTGCGGGCCAGGGTCGCGGTGAGCCGGGTCCTGGCCGCCCTGGTCCGCCGGCGCTGCCACCGCCCGACGGACCTGCGGGGCACGCCGCGCAGCTCCGCGATGACCGAGGCACCGAGGTTCGCCGCGATCTCCCGGCGCAGCACCGGGCGGTCCGCCACCACCGCGCCGACGGCGGCCACCGCGAGCCCGAGGACGAGTCCGAGGACGAGCCCGAGCGCGGCGTCGGTGGCGGCGGTCTTGGGCAGCGACTGCCGCACCGCGCGCGGGGCGTCCACGATCTGCGTACCGGCGACGAGCCGGGGCGTGCCCACACCCGCCTCCGCGGCGCGCTGACTGAAGTCGGCGATCCGCGACATGAGTTCGGACCGGCTGGTGTCGAGCGACTCCCGGCTCGCCGCCGTCTTCGGGTCGTTCTGCTGCGAGGCGTCCCCGATCGACTTGTTGACCTGGGCGAGTTCCTCGCGCAGCCGGTCGCGCTGGTCGAGGTAGGCCTTGGCCTCGGCGTCCGCGGCCTCCTGGATCCGCCGGACGTGGTCCGCGACGAACGCGTCGGCCAGCGCCTTGGCCCGGGCCACCGCCTCCGCGTCGCTCGTGCCCGTCACGTTGATCTGCAGGAGGTTGTTGGTCAGGCCGGCGCCCGCGTAGTCCCGCATGAAGTCCTCGGGCTTCTCCGCGGATCCGAGGGCTTGCAGGGCCTTGCCCGCGATGCCCGTGGTCTGGAGCAGCGCGGCGTCGGTGCGGATCAGCGTCCCGGGGTCGTTCGGCTGGTCCGCCTGGTGGGCGACCAGCACCTTGACCGTCGCGCTCGGCGCGGGCGGCCGCAGGACGGCCACCGCCGCACCGGCCAGCAGCCCGAGCAGCGCCATGACGCACCACAGCCGGCGGCGCCTGCGCACCGCGACCACCAGCGACTGCAGATCCAGCAGCGGGGCGGGGGCCGACGGCTCCGGCGTCGTACTCGTCGTCACTCCGGGCCCCTTCTCGCGTCGTCGCCGACGGCGAGCACCGGCACGGCACCCTCCGGGTGGCGGTCGGCGGAGCGCCCCGGTCGGGCCAGGACCGGCTCCGCGACGACGACGCCGACGACCTCGTGGCCGGCGTCCGCGCACGCCCCGGCGACGTCGGCGAGCTCCCCCGCGGTCCAGTCGCCCGCGCTGAGCACGACCACGGCGCCGGACTCGCCGTCGTGGTCCGGCACCAGCGGCCGGGACACCGACACGTCCACCGCCCGCAGCACGGGATCGCCCGCTGCCTCTGCGACGAGCTGCCCGGCGGCCCGGCGGGCCGTCTCGTCGCCCTCCGGGACGACGACCAGCAGCCGCCCGGGGGACGGCAGTCGGTCCCGCAGGCGGGCGCACACCCGCCGGTAGCGGAGCTGCCGGCCGGCCTCGTCGCCGGAGACGCGCGGGGCCGGCAGGTCCCACCGGACGTCCGTGCCCAGCAGCCGGCGGACCAGGGCCCGGGGGCCACGGCCGTCGGCCCGGTGGGCGGACCGGTCACCGGGGACGTCGACGGCACCGAGGAGCACCGAGCCCAGCGCCGCGGCGATCTCCGGTCCGGTGCGCAGCCGGCGGCTCGTCCGCCCGGCGGCGAGGTGGCCGACCAGCGCGACCAGGAAGAACAGCAGCGCCCCGGCGGCGACGAGCTGGATCCTCGTCGGCGGCGCCTCGCCGGAGGGCCTGGGCGCCGACCCCATGACGACCATGTTGGCCTTGTTGGCGGCCGGGTCGACCTGGTCCAGCTTCTTGATGGCGTCCTGCAGGGCGGTGCGCAGCTTCGCCAGCTCGGTACGGGTCGACACGCTGTCCACGGTCTGCCCCGGACCGGCCGCGGCGGCGAGGTCGCTGATGTTGCGGCCGGCCTGCAGCACGAGCTGGCGCAGCGCCTCGGGCTGCGCCGCCTCGGGGTCGGTGCTGTCGCCCGCGACGTGCGAGGCGAACGCGACGAACTGATGGGCCACCTGGTCGGAGAGCTGCTGCGCGCGCTCCGGGGTCTCGGCCGTGCCGGAGATCTTGATGATGTTCCCGTCCGACGCCGTGGCGCTCACCCGGTCCTGGAGCTTGGTGCCGGTGACGCCGGTCCAGCCCAGGGTGGCGGCCGCCCGGTCGACCACCACCGAACTGGTCGCGATCTGGGCCTGCGTCAGCAGCTCGCGGTCCTGCCACACCCCCGGCAGCAGGACCGACGCCGACGTCGTGTAGCGCGGCGGGAACAGCAGGGACGTGCCGTACCCGACGAGCGCACCCACCACGGCGAGGACGGCCAGGAGCCGCCACCGCCGTCGGAGGATCCGGCCGACCGTGACCAGGCGGATCGTTTCGTCGCTCAACGCCGAGGCCTTCTCCCTGCCCGACGGCCCGGGGTGCGGCTGCCGTTCACGAGCGGACGGCAGGCGGCGGCGTAGGCGTCGAGCAGCGCGCGCTGGGAGTTGCGCCAGGCGAGCGGCCCGTTGATGCGCTCCTGGCCGAGCTTGCCCATCCAGGCCCGCTTCTCCGGATCGTCCATCAGCAGCGCGACGAGCCGGGCGAACTCCGCCTCGTCGTTCGCGGGCGCGTAGACGGCGGCGTCACCGGCGGAGACCCGTGCCTCCCGCAGGTCGAACGAGACGATCGGCCGGCCCATGACCATGTACTCCAGGACCTTGTTCATGGTCGACACGTCGTTGAGCGGATTGCGCGGGTCGGGCGAGAGGCACACGTCCGCACTGGACAGGTAGCGCACCAGGTCGGCGTCCGGGACGCGCCCGGTGAACTCCACCTGCTCCGCGAGCCCGAGCCGCCGGGACAGCGCCACCATCTCGTCGAAGGTGTCGCCACCGCCGACGAACACCGCGTGCCAGTCGGTCCGCCCGAGGTCGTCGCGCAGCTTCGCGAGCGCCCGCAGGGCGTAGTCGACGCCGTCCTGCGGGCCCATCACGCCGAGGTAGCACAGCAGATGGGGCTTGCCGCGCTTCAGCTCCGGCTCGGGCTCCACCGGCCGGAACCGCTCGGTGTCGGGCGCGCTGCGCACCACGAACACGTCCTCCGGCCGCAGACCGCCGCGGCGCAGCGCGACGTCCCGGTAGCTCTCGTTCGTCGCGAGCACGACGTCCGCGGCCCGGTAGGTCAGCCGTTCCAGTGCGCGCACGCCGCGGTAGAGCAGGTCCTCGCCGCGGTCGAACCGGGACAGGTACAGCTCGGGCACGAGGTCGTGCTGGTCGAAGACAAACCGCGCGCCGCGCTGCTTCAGCCACAGGGCCGGCAGGAACAGCAGGTCGGGCGGGTTGCAGGCGTGGACAACGTGGACCGGGCCGACCTTGCGGGCCAGCCGGGCCGTGTGCCACAGCGCCGTTCCGTTCTCCCGCAGGTAGCCGGCCGGTCCGCCGGTGGCCGCCCGCAACGGGTAGCGGTGGATCCGCACCCCGTCGATCTCCGCCTCCGGCTCGGTGTCCCGCTTGGTGCCCTGCGGACAGATGACGTGCACCGTCCAGCCGGCGTCGCGCAGCGTCGTGCACTCCTGCCACACCCGCCGGTCGAACGGCACCGACAGGTTCTCCACCAGGACCAGCGCGCGACGGCCCCGCCCGTCGCCGCCGGCCGCGTCACCAGGCAAGGCCCGCGTACCCCGGCTCGGCCCGGCGCGCCTCGGCGTCGGGCAGGCGGACGAGGTCGACGATCGAGGGGCCGTCGCCGCCGTGCGGCAACGCGGACAGCACCGCGGGGTCCTTCGTCCCGACCACGCACACCTCGGCGTGGTCGAGCACCTCGTCGACGGACTGGGCGAGCAGCTGCGCGAGGTGCGGCAGCCGGGTCTCGATGTACTCGCGGTTCGCGCCGAGCAGCCGGGAGAGGTTCACGTTGGGGTCGTAGATCCGCAGGTCGTAGCCCTTGCCGAAGAGCCGCTCGGCCAGCTCGACGAGCGGGCTCTCGCGGAGGTCGTCGGTGCCGGGCTTGAAGGACAGGCCGAACAGGCCCACCCGGCGCTTGCCGGTGCGCTCGACCAGCTCCACCGCGCGCTGGAGGTGGTCGGCGTTGGAGGCCAGCACGTGGGAGAGGATCGGCACCGAGACGTCGGCCCGGCGCGCCGCGTGGACCAGGCTGCGCAGATCCTTGGGCAGGCAGGAGCCGCCGAAGGCGAAGCCGGGCCGCAGGTAGGCGGGGCTGATGTTGAGCTTGCGGTCGGCCAGGAACACGTCCATCACCTGGTGCGAGTCCACCCCGAGCGCCTGGCACACCGCGCCGAACTCGTTGGCGAAGCCGATCTTGAGGCCGTGGAACGCGTTGTCCGCGTACTTGATCGCCTCGGCCGTCGGGACCGGCACCCGGAACACCTCGCCGGGCAGCTCCTCGTACAGCGCCGCGACCACGTCCCCGCTCGCCGGGTCGAGCTCGCCGATGACGGTCTTCGGCGGGTCGAAGAAGTCCCGCACGCTCGTGCCCTCGCGCAGGAACTCCGGGTTCACCGCGACCCCGAAGTCCGTCCCGGCCGTGCCGCCGGCGTGCTTCTCCAGGATGGGCACCAGCAGGTTCAGGCAGGTGCCCGGGAGCATGGTGCTGCGGAACACGACGGTGTGCCGCCCACCCCGCCCGCCCCGCTCGGCCACCACGGCGCCGATCTGCTCGGCGACCCGCTCCAGGTACGTGGTGCACAGGCCGCCGTTGGGCTCCGACGGCGTGCCCACGCAGACCAGCGACACCTCGCTGCCCAGGACCGCCTCGCGGACGTCGGTGGTGGCGCGCAGCGCCCCGGTCCGCACCATCTCGGCGATCAGGTCGCCGATCCGCTCCTCGACCACCGGGGCCTTGCCGTCGTTGACCAGGTCGACCTTCACCTGGTTGACGTCCACGCCGATGACCTCGTGCCCCAGACTGGCCAGGCACGCGGCCGACACGCAGCCCACGTAGCCGAGCCCCAGGACGCTGACCCTCATGACCCGTTCCTCCCCTCGGGCAGGCCGATCCGGCCTGCCGTCCACGTGCCGTGCCGTGCGTTGTCGCGTCGTGCGTTGTCGCGTCGTGCGTTGTCGCGTCGTGCGTTGTCGCGTTGTGCGGCGCCCCTGGCGGCTAGTACGCCCCCTGCCCCTGGAGCACCGCCCGCAGGGTCTTCCACAAGATCACCGTGTCCAGGGCCAGCGACCAGTCCTCCACGTACCGCAGGTCCAGCCGCACCGCCTCCTCCCACGGCAGGTCGCTGCGCCCGCTGATCTGCCACAGGCCGGTGAGCCCGGGCTTGACGAGCAGTCGCCGCCGGATGTCCGGTCCGTACGCGGCGGACTCCTCCGGCAGCGGGGGCCGCGGGCCGACCAGCGACATCGACCCGGTGAGCACGTTGAGCAGCTGCGGCAGCTCGTCGAGCGAGTAGCGGCGCAGCACCCCGCCCACCCGGGTCACCCGCGGGTCCCGGCGGAGCTTGAACAGCAGGCCGGCGCCCTCGTTGCGGTCGGCCAGCGCGGCCCTGGCCCGGTCCGCCCCGGCCACCATGGTGCGGAACTTGACCAGGGTGAACTCGCGGCCGTCCTTGCCGACCCGGTGCTGGCGGTAGAACGCCCCGCCCCGGCTGTCCGCCAGCACGAGCAGCCCGACGAGCAGCATCAGCGGCGCGAACAGGACCAGCAGGACAGCGGCGCCCAGCCGGTCGACGACCTCCTTGACGGCCCGCCGGCCCCCCGTGAAGGTCGGCATGCTGACCCGCAGCATCGGGATGCCGAGCACCGCGTCGACGTGCAGCCGCGGTCCGGCCACCTCCATCAGCACCGGGGCCACGACCATCTCGGCGTCGCTGCCTTCGAGCTTCCAGGCCAGCCGCTGCAGCCGGTCCGGTGTCCAGTACGGGTCCGGGGTGACGGCGACGACCCGGTAGCCGTCGCGGCGGACGTGGTTGGCCACGTCCGTCAGCCGGCCCACGACCGGCACGCCGTCCAGCCGGTCACCGCCCAGCCCGAGGGCGTACGGCGTGCAGACCGCCTCCACCCGCCAGCCGAGGTGCGGGAACTTGCGGGTCCGGGCGATCAGGTCGCGCATGGTGGCCGGACTCCCGGCGGCCAGCACCGGGCGCAGGCACCGCCCTTCTTTCCGCTGCTTGTGCAGCCACAGGCGCAGCAGGTACCGCTCGGTCATGGTGACGCCCGTGATCGCCGGGATCGCGACGAAGATCCAGAGCTTGATGTTGGTCGAGGTGAGGGCGATCCCGCCGAGCGACAGGACGACGGCCGCCGCGAACAGCGCGCGTCCGAGCCGGCGGAACTCCTCGGCCCCCTGACCGAGCACGGCCGGCGCCCACGACCGGGTCGTCGCCAGCGCCGCCAGCACCAGGAGCTCGGTGCCGAAGGCGAGGATCCCCCACTTCTCGTGCCAGTTGGCCGCGTCCCTGACCCCGAAGAACCCGCCGATCGCCGCCACCACGAAGGCGGTGGTCACGGTGTCGCCGATGATCACCGTACGGCGGTACTGCTGCTCCCAGTCACTCTCGGGCCGCCCGATCCTCCCGTTCACCGGGCGCCCCCGCACCGCCTGGAACGGGCGGACTAATTCCCCCTCCCCCTGCTCGACAGCCCCTTCCAGGTCACCAGTGGGTTCGACGTGCTCGCTCCACACGATTCCTCCCCCCGGGAGGCTCTCGCCTCCCGCACCTGATTCCTCCCCTTCGGGAGGCCCCGCCGCCTCCCGTGCCGCGCTGTTCCTACCGCCGGGAGGTCCCGCTCCCGGGCATGGCGAAATGAACTCCTGCAGCGCTACGTGTACATCCCCAAAAAAGCACCGACGGACCCGTACGTCCTGCCGGAATCCCGAAATGGACGGGAATCCGCCGGCGGTCGCTCTCCACACTCGAAGCCCGATTTCCGGGCGCCGGGAATTCACCGCCCCCACGGCTGCCGCCGGGACGCGACTACCGGCCATGCGCAGCGCCGGACCCGTGAATCATCGATCGTCGCCCCGCGTCGAACCGAGCGAAGTGGACATCAATGTAGAGCATCGGGGGCACCCAAAGTGGGGGATGTGTGAAACACGTGCACGAGAGCTGAATCTTGATCTACCGGGCGGTGACCACCGGAGGGCGCCCCGGAGCCGCCGGCGTACGGGGTGACCTGTGACGACGGGGATACGCAGAGCCCTCACGCGCGATGATCCGGAGACCTCCCGTCGTGGCCACCGACAGCGCGTTCAGGACATGGGCCCGAGGTCCCGCCGCCGCGGATGACCAGGCCGTACCGGGGATCGGGCCGTTCGAAGCGGCGTTCGACGACGCCGGGGAACCGGCGGACGGACCGATCGATTCCGGACAACCGACTGCCGCCGCCCCTTCCCCCACGCGCCAGGAGCCTCCGTGATCACTCGCCGAACCGTGCCGGGCGCCTCCGGCACGACCGCGGGGGGGGGGGGGGGGCGGGGGGGGGGGCCCCCCCCCCCCCCCCCCAACCCCCCCCCCCCCCCCCCCCCCAGCCCGCTGCTCAACACCCCGCCAACCCGCGCCGGGCCCCCCCCCCCCCCCCGCGGGGGCGGCGGTCCCGCGTGGGGACCACCGCCACCGGACGGGTGACCGCCGGACGCCTCAGCCGGCGACCGCCGACCGTTCGGCGCCGGACTCCGCGGTCTGCTGGATCCGGCCTGATCGGAGCACCTCGTCGACGGCCCACGGGCCCGGACCGAGCGTGGCGATCAGCAGGAAGATCCAGCAGTAGAGGGCCGACAGCTCGCCGCCGTTCTCGATCGGCAACAGGCCGTGGTGCTGGTGGACGACGAAGTACGCGTACGCCATGGAGCCGGAGCAGATCACGGCCGCGGGCCGGGTGAACAGGCCGAGCAGCACCAGCGCGCCGCCGGCCAGCTGGATGGCGGCGGCCCACCAGCCGGGCCAGGCCCCGAGGTGGAGCGTCCCGCCGTGGGTGCCCGCGGCACCGCCGAAGAAGCCGAAGAGCGAGGCGGTGCCGTGGCAGGCGAAGAGGAGTCCGGCGACGACGCGGAACACCGACTGCACGGGGCCGGCGAAACGCGCCTGGAGATGGTCGACCACGAGTTCAGACCTCCGGGCAAGGGAATGGAATGTCCATGGCGGATATCCATGGCAAATATCCGTCGTGATCAGGCGGAATTCACGCACCGTCCGATCGGCGATCCGGGACGCTACAAGCCTGCGCGAGCCGGTTGCCATGTCCGTCCGGCGAACGGTCGACCAATTCCCGAAGACACCCTGAATTTGACGCGGAGGGGCCAACCCGGAAGAACTCCGCGAATATCGCCGACCTGCCCGAATGCGCCGTTCGGCGACCGTTCACCGCACGGTCGTTGCCCGGCCCGGCCCGGATCCCGCATCCTTCGTCGCACCTCAGCGACCGCACCGGAGGGGCTTCGATGATCGGCCACCTGTCCCACCCCGGCGGCAGCACCCGCCCCGTGCTCGTCCTGGACCGACGGGTGCTGCCCCCGGACGGACGGGAACTCGACGAGGCCCTCCTGATCGCGCGGAGCTGGGTGGCCGACACCTACCGCGTCCCCGTCTCGGCCATCGCGATGATCGAGCCGTCCCGCGACCCGCGGTTCGACCTGGACTACCGGTCCGAGCGCCACGGCGGCGGCCACGCGCTCCTCGCCGCGGTCGCGGTGGCCGACCGGCTGGCCTGGCTGCCGCGCGACCGCCCGTCATCCCGGGCGCGGATCAACGTGGTCGACACCGGGCACCGGGTGCTGTGCGAGCTCGACCGCAGCGGCACCGGCACCGGCTTCGGCCTGGAGTTCGCCTACCGCCGGCCACGGCGGCTCGGCGACCTGCTGCCGTCCGGCAGCGCCCTCCTGCCCGTCGACGGAATGGAGGTCTCGCTCGTCTCCGCCGGACGTCCGTACCTCTTCGTGGACGCGGCCGACCTCGGCGTCCACGACCAGCGGGAGCTCTTCGCCGACGCCTTCACCGCCCGCCTCGGCTGGCGGCTGGCCCAACTCGCCCGCGCAGCGGCCCGGTTGCTCGGCCCGGCGCGGATCGGCACCGGCCTGCGGGCCGCCGCGGTCGGGCAGTACCAGTACCGGCGCCTCGCCGTCCGGCCCCTGCCCGTCCCCGGCGACCGGATGCTCACCCCCGGCGACACCACCACCCTGGCCGCCGCCGCGGCGATCGACGGCACCGTCCCGTACCGCCTGGCCCGCCGCGGCTGGAGCCGCCTGGACGAACTGGTCATCGACACCCCGGCCGGAACGACCGTCGCCCGCCTCTCGGTCTCCGGCTCCGGCGCCGATGACACCCTCAGCCGGGCCGGCGTCCGCCGCAGTACCGTCCGGTACTGCGGCCCGGTCGTCATCGAACCCCTGCGCCACCTGCTGGGCACCCCCGACGGGCGGCTCTGCCGCCGGCGGTGAGCACGCCTGCTACATGTGCGTCCACCCGCCGTGCGCCAGGAGCAGGATCGGGCAGGCCGCGAGCAGCACCGGCATCGCCGTGCCGACCGTGCCGCGGTTGCGCCGACTCGCGAGCAGCAGCACGACACCCGACGGGCAGACGAAGACGAAGAAGGGCACCGCGAGCAGCAGGAACGGGACGGAGAGCACGATCTCGATCGCGAACTGGAGCCAGCCGACGGCGAGGCAGGTGATCCGGAACCCCGGATCTCCCGGCACCACCAAAGGCAGCGCGGTCAGCCCGACCAGCGTGAAGAGGAGGGCCCAGTACCTCGGGCTCGCCGGGTAGTGCAGCCCCTCCGCGACGAACGGCACCCACGCGACCACGGCCAGGGCGACGAGCACCCGCGCGCTGGGGCGGACCCGGTGACGATCGGGCTCCGCTTCGACGAGAGCGGCGTGCTGCAGCGACGGTTCTTCGGTCATCCCGTACCCCCCGAGGGCTAAATTGAACACGTTCAAAGTAGCGCCAAGCACGCCCCGATGGAAACCCGGGGCCCGGACCGTTGACACCGCCACGACCGGCTCCTAGCGTGGCGCCGTCGATTACCCGTGAGTAGGGACCGTTGATGGCCGAGCCCCGCCCGTACGACCTCGTCCTGTTCGGTGCCACCGGGTTCACCGGCGGGCTCACCGCCGAGTACCTGGCCCGCACCGCACCCGAGGGGTGCCGCTGGGCACTCGCCGGGCGGGACGAGGGCAGGCTCGCCGCCGTCCGGGCGCGGCTGGCGCGGATCGACCCGCGCTGCGCCGACCTCCCCCTGCTGATCGCGGACGCCGCCGACCGCGCGGCGCTGCGCGACGTCGCCGCCTCCGCCCGCGTGGTGATCTCCACGGTCGGCCCGTACCTGCGGCACGGCGAGCCGCTGGTGGCAGCCTGCGCGGACAGCGGCACCGACTACGTGGACCTCACCGGCGAGCCGGAGTTCGTCGACCGGATGTACCTGCGGCACCACGAGCGCGCGGTGGCCACCGGAGCGCGGCTGGTGCACTCCTGCGGCTTCGACTCCGTACCGCACGACCTCGGCGTGCTCTTCACCGTCGAGGAACTGCTCCGCCGCGTAGGACCGTCGGCCCGGGTCTCCGTCGAGGGCTTCGTCCGCGCGGGCGGCACCATCTCCGGCGGCACCTTCGCCTCGGCCATGACGGCCTTCTCCCGGCCCCGCGCGATGGCCCGGGCCGCCCGCGAGCGCCGCGCGGCCGAGCCCCGGCCGAAGGGACGGCTGGTCCACACCCCGGCCGGCCGGCCGCACCGGTCACGGACGGCCCGCGCGTGGGCCGTGCCGATGCCCACGATCGACCCGCAGGTGGTCTCCCGCTCGGCCGCCGCACTGGACGAGTACGGCCCGGACTTCGCCTACGCGCACTACGCGGCGGTACGACGGCTGCCGATCGCCCTCGCCGGTGTCGCCACGGTGGCGGCTCTCGCTGTCGCCGCCCAACTGCCCACGCTGCGCCGGGTCCTGGGCCGGCTGCGCAAGCCCGGCGACGGCCCGAACGCGGAGCAGCGGGCGCGCTCCTGGTTCGCCGTCCGCTTCGCCGCCCGGACACAGGACGGCCGTACGCTCCTCACCGAGGTGTCCGGCGGCGATCCCGGCTACCAGGAGACGGCGAAGATGCTGGCCGAGTCGGCACTGTGCCTGGCTTACGACGACCTGCCGCCAGTGGCAGGGCAGTTGACCACGGCAGTGGCGATGGGCCGCCCCCTGATCGACCGGCTGATCGCGGCGGGCATCTCCTTCCGCGTGCTGGACACCCCGCCGCCGCGCCCCCCCCCCCGGGGGGGGCGCCCCCCGGGGGGGCCCCCCCCCCCCCCCCCCAGGGGGGCGGGCCGCGCCGCCACCCACGGTTACCCA
>NZ_JBHWGD010000004.1:0-14724 GCF_042733235.1 Kitasatospora sp. NPDC059722 | reverse complement strand
GTGCTGGACACCCCGCCGCCTACCGCCCCCGGGCGGTAGGCGCACGACGGGGTGTCACCGCTCAAGGGACTCCTTGGCGGCCGCGAGCGCGGCCTCCCACGGGTAGCCCTCGGGTCGCTCCTCGCCCGGATCGTTCGGCACGAAGCCTCCTTCGCCCAGCAGCACCCGGACCCCGGCCCCGCGCAACGTCTCGACGCTGCGCGGGAACTGGGGGTGCGCGGCGAGGGCCGTGTTCAGGCACGGCACCACCGTCACCGGGATTCCCTTGCCGATCGCCTCGGCCGCGTACCCCACGACCCAGGAGGTCGTGAGCCCGAGGGCGAGGCTGTTGATGCTGTTCATCGTGGCGGGCGCGAACAGGACGGCGTCGGCGGGCGGGAGGAGGTCCGGGTCGCCCGGCCGCCGGTAGGTGGACTTCACCGGATGGCCGGTCAGCCGCCTCAGCTTGGACATCTCGTCCTGGAGCCAGCCCGCCGCGGTCGGGGTGAGCCCGAGCGCGACGTCCCACCCCCTGAACTGGGCGTGCCGCACGATCTGCGCCGCATTCAGCACCGGCGGGGCGGCGGAGCCGAACAGGTACAGGACCGGGCGCGGGGCGGACGTGGCGACCATCAACCGATCTCCTCGACGTGGACGACGGTCGTGGACGTCGCGGTGGCCCGTGCGTACGCGACGGCGCGGATCTGGGACGGGCCGCAGGCCCACACCATGATCCGGCCGGCGGTCCGCGCCACCGGGCGGTCCCAGAGCGCCCGGACCAACCGGGGCCGGTGCACGCCGAGTTCGGCCCTGGCCCAGTCCGGGAGCAGGGCGATCGCGGCGTTCGTCAGCACCCGGACGGCAACGCGCTCCCGACGACTGCGGCCGAAGCCCCGCAGCAGGCGCAACACGTCCAGGGCCGGCGGCGTGACCCGCAGCTCCGGCCGGATCCGGGCCAGGTAGGCCGCCACCTCGGCACGCGACCCGGGTATCGCGGCGGCGCCCAGCCGTTCGGCGACGCGCGCGGCCTCGGCGTAGTAGCGGTCGCACTCGGCGGCGGTCAGCGGGGTCGCGGCGAAGATCTGGTGGCCGGTCAGGAAGCAGTGCACCTCGGCGGTGTGCACCCAGGTGAGCAGCTCCGGATCGTCGGCACGGTACGGGCGGCCGTCCGGCGCGGTGCCCCGGATCCTCGGGTGGATCCTCCGGACGCCGGCTATCGCCGCCTCGGCCGCCGCCGTCGAGCCGAGCGTGGTCGTGGTGACGAAGCGGGCCGTCCGGTTGAGCCGGCCGGTCGGATCGATCCGGAAGTCGGAGTGCGCGTCGACGGCCGCCATCGCCACCGGGTGCAGGGACTGCAGCAGCAGGGCCGCGAAGCCGCCCGCCAGCATCCCGGCCGGGTGCCCGTGCACCCGCCACACCACGCTGTCCGGACCGTACAGCCCGGGATCCCCGGCCGGACGGTCGTACCGCTCCAGGTGCAGGTCCTGCCCGTGCACGGTCGCATTGACCTCGGCCAACAGCCGCATCCGCAGCCGAACCAGCGGCCTGCGCCACGCTCCCGCCCCCATCAGGCCCACCCTTCCCACGCTCCGGGCCACCACAGTACCGAGGCGATCCCCGGGCGGGGAGTCCGGCCGCTGCCTCGACGACCCGACCTCGTCACCACCGACAGCACCCCGCATGAGATCCGGACGGCAACGGCGGCGAGGGCCGGCGGTGGACCCTGTCGTAGCCCGACGCGCGGCGGGTGCCGATCCGCCGTTGTCACCCGATGGTCGCCTCATCAATACCTCAGCTTTCATCCGAGAGGATCGTGTGGTGATGGAGTGTCCGAACACGCGGCCGACAGGCCGGACCCCGGACACTCCTCATCCGCCACCCGCCGACACCCACCGAACGGAACAGAGCACCAGTGGGCGATCACAGCCGCCACGTCGCCACCGCCGTCACGGGCGCCGTCCACGCGCCCGACGCCCGTGCACCGCGGCCCGGACCGGCGGACGTGTCCTCGGCGGTCGCCGCCGCGCTGACCGAGGTGCCGACGCGTTCGGCGACCGTCCGCGTCCCGGACCGGCTGCCACCCGTCCCCGTCGACCAGGGCCGGCTGGAGCGGACGCTCGCCGCGATGGTCCGGTCCGCGTGGCTGCGCACCCCGCCCGGAGCCCGCGTGCTCGTCCAGGCGACCACGGCGCCGGAGCGCCCCGGCGGGCCGCGCGCGCTGCAGATCCGGGTGACCGACCGGGGCCCGGACGTGGCCGCCGGAGCCCGGCCCTGGCTGCACGCGAAGCCCCGGGGCCCTCAGGACCTTCACGGCACCGACGGCAGCGCGGGCCGGCTCACCGTGGAGGCCAACCCCGGGGGCGGACTCGTCCACGTCCTCACGCTTCCACTGACGAGCTGACCGGCGTCCCGTGACAACGTCTCAACTCCTCAACGCCTCAACTCCTCAACGCTGAGGACCCGTCCGGAGGTCGTGGTACACAAGGGCAGGGTGCTCACCGCCTGCCCCCTTTGACGAAGGCTGGAGGTCGCCGTGGGACTGGACGTGTTCTGGCACTCCGAACTCCCCGATCTGAGGAGCTGGGAGTCCCTGCAGCGGACGGTCACCGAATCCTTCGGGGATGAGCACGACGTCCTGATGGACGTCGTCACGAAGCTCCCCCGCAAGGGCTTCCCCGTCCTCGCGGCCATCGACCCCTACGGGGACACCGTGCTGGACTCCCGGCAATGCGCCTCCGCGCGCGCGGAGGTGCAGGGAATCCCGACCTGGCGGGACGACTCACAACTGGTGAGCCTGGAAGCGCTGCTGAGCAAGTGCAGCCAGGCGCCAGGCACCTACGTGTACGTCGCCGGCGACTGAGGCGACCGGACCGCACGGCGGTGGGGCGTCCTCGGACGCCCCGGCGAGGCGTTCGCGTCGATCGCGCCGCCGGGGCCGGACGAGGGCCGAGTCGGTGGCGGACCGGGATCCGGCGGAGGGCCGGTCAGCTCTCGGCAAGCCAGCGCGTGACGACGCCACCGAACCAGGCCGCGTCGTCCAGCCAGGGGTGGTGCCCAGCCCCGGGCTGCACGACGAGCTGCACCCAGCCGTCC
Organism: Kitasatospora sp. NPDC059722; assembly: GCF_042733235.1. NCBI lineage: Bacteria > Bacillati > Actinomycetota > Actinomycetes > Kitasatosporales > Streptomycetaceae > Kitasatospora > Kitasatospora sp. NPDC059722. The sequence continues at coordinate 11,652 of NZ_JBHWGD010000004.1, read as the reverse complement.
GCGAACAGCTCGCCGAGCCGTGTCGCGAGCACCGGGCTGGGACTGAAGTCGAGCTCCCCGACCAGAATCAGGACCGGGATCTCGAGCCCCGCGATCGCGGCCCTCGTCGCCTCGGGGTCGAACGCGCCCTCGGCGTAGTGCGCCGCGCGGGCGTCACGGTTGAGCTGCGTGGCGCGCGTGGCATGGTGCTCCTGCGCGATCTCGTCCCACCGGCCGTACCAGAACGGGCCCGCCAGGGCGGCGTCCTCGTCGGACCCCACATCGGTCCAGTCCCTGCGGAACGCGCCGATCGCCTCGTCGTACCAGGGCTCGTCCTTCCGCAGCGAAGTCGCGGCCTCGCGGCTGCCCTCGTCGACCGGGATCCCGACGGCCCGCATTCCCGGCGTGATCAGTGCGATGCGCGCGACGCGCTCGGGGTGGCGCTGCATGTAGAGGACGCCGAGGTTCGCCCCGGCCGAGTGGGTGAGCAGGTCGACCTTCTCCAGCCCGAGGTGCGCGCGCAGGGCCTCGACGTCCGCGACGACCCGGTCGCAGCGGTAGCTCTCGACCTCGGCGGGCTCGGGGGAATCGCCGGTGCCGCGGTGGTCGAGCAGAACCAACTGCCGGTGGGCGGACAGCCCGCCGTAGTCGCCGAGGTACTCCGAGGCACGCATCGCGCCGCCGGGCAGGCAGATCAGCGGCTCGCCCTCGCCGATGAGGTGGTAGGCCAGTTCGGTACCGTCGTAGGAAGAGAAAGTTGGCATGCCGCGAGCTTTCCACCCGGTTGTTGATCTTCGCAAGGCGCTCCCGTCCCGGCTCCGTGGCAACGGCCCGCACCGGCCGGACCGCGGTCAGCGGCGGAACAGGCCGCGCCGCTTTACCGGGGGTGGCGGTGGCGGGTCGAGGAGGGCCTCGACGGCGTGGAGGAAGGGGCGGGCCTCGGCGGTCATGCCGGTCCGGTGCAGGCGGTGGCGTCCTTCCCCCTCCCACTCGCCCAGCACCGCCCCGCGCTCGCCCGTGATCGGGTCGACCGCGTACTCCAGGGTGAAGGTCCGCAACGCGGACCCGTCGCTCGGCCAGGCCAGCACCACCGCGAAGGCTTCCGTCGCCGCCCGCGGCACCGGCAGGGCGACGAGGAGCATGCGGTGCCGCCCGCCCCGGACGAAACCGCCCCGGAGGCCGTCGGGCTCCAGCCGGTGCTCGACGGGCAGGCTCGCGCCGTACTCCTCCCAGAGCCGTCGCAGCTCGGTGTCGAGCCGCTCCCCCGGTACCGAGCCCAGCTCCGGGTGCGAGGGCAGCAGGCGGTGCGCGAAGCGGTAGTGGTGCGGACGCGGCGCGGGCAGGTCCCCTCCCCCGCCGGCCAGCCGGGTGACCGCGGCGATCACCTCGTCCACGTGCACGAGGTCCAGCAGACCGCCCTCGCCCTCCTCGGTGAGCGGCGTCAGCTCTCCGCCGCGCCACCAGTAGGTGTGCCGGGACAGCGGCGCGGCGGACGCGTCGCACTCCCGGGCGGCCGTCTCGATCAGGACCTGCAGCACATCCGGTACTTCGACGTCGAACGGCGCGAACAGCAGCCGGAACGGCGTCGGGAACGCCACCACCGCGCCATCCGGCGGCAGGTCCCGCCCGGCGACCGCGCGGTAGAGCGCGTCCAGGACGAGGACCCGGCTCCCCGTCAGCGCCGAGCCCCCGGTGACGACGTGGAGGCTGCCGCCCTGCCCGGTCGGCCGGACCTCGTGCCGCTCGACGGGCAGCCGGGCGAGCCGCGCCCGTGCGTCCATGCGCAACCGCGACGCGTCCCCGAGTTCGGCGACGGCGTCCGACGTCAGCACCTGCCAGCCGACGGGCGACTCCAGCGCGAGTAACTCCAGTACCCCGGGCGCAATTTCGAGCGCGTGCGGGAGCCGCGCGGGGTCGACCAGCGTGGTGGCGTCCAGGAGCACCGGGTAGAGCCGGGCGGCCGTCTCCTCCGGAGAGCCCGCGTCGCCCGCCATCGGTCCCTGGACGGCGACGACCAGTTCGAGGACGTGGGCCCGGACCAGCTCCCCCAGCGGAACGCCCGGCCGCCGTTCCACCAGGTCCAGCAGCCCGCCGAGCCCGTAGTCGCGCCCGTGGAGGTCCCGGGCCACCTCCCCGTGGAGGGTGACCTCGTTCCCTAACTCCGCGAACGCCGCCCGCACGTGCGCGGCCAGCTCCGGCTCCACCTCGCGCTGCCCCATCGTCCCCTCCCGGCTCCCGGTCCGCCCCGTCCGACCGAAGACGTGACCGGTGTCCCGCCCGGTTGCCACGACCGGGACGATGTCCGGATCCCGCCGTCCGCGCGGCATCACGGCGCTCGCGGCGATTCCAGTCCAGACCGGTCCAGAGCTGAGCCGTGCTGCCGTCCGCTACCCGCGGTCGACGGTGGCGGCGAGCAGCGCCAGGAGCTCGGAGTCGCGGCTGCCGGGCTCCGCGGTGCCGACCAGCAAGTACTGTCCGGACGCGTCCTGCACGTCGAACGCCTGGTAGGCGAGGGTGAGCCGTCCCACGCGCGGATGCTGGAAGGTCTTGCTCCTGCTCCCGAGCCGGCCGACGTCCTGCCGGCTCCACAGGGCCGCGAACTCCTCGCTCTCCGCACGGAGTTCGTCGACCAGGGCGACCGTGCGCGGGTCGTGCCGGCCGTGCCCGTGGGCCAGCCGCAGCGCGGCGACGGTGTCGCGGGCCACGGTGGGCCAGTCGGCGAACAGTTCCCGGGCCGCCGGATCGCGGAACAGGGAACGGACCATGCCGCGCCGGTCCGCGAGCGGGGAGAGCAACGCGTCCGCGAGGGGGTTCGCGGCGAGGACGTCCAGCCGGCGGTCGACCACGTAGGCCACGGCCGACGGGAACGCGTCCATCAGGCGCAGCAGCTCCGGTGCGACCAGCTCCTCGTCCGGGGCGTGGGCCTGGGTGCCCGGCACGAGCCCGGCCAGGCGGTAGGCGTGCCACCAGGCATCGGCATCGAGCTTGAGGGCCCGCGCGAGGGCGTCGACGACCTGCCCCGAGGGATGCCGCTCGCGTCCCTGCTCCAGCCGCGTGTAGTAGTCGGCGCTGACTCCCGCCAGGACGGCGACCTCCTCGCGCCGCAGCCCGCTCACCCGACGGCCCGCGGAACTCGGCAGCCCCACGTCGGCCGGGCCGACCGTCGAACGGCGCGCCAGCAGGAAATCCCCCAGGTCAGAGCGGCTCATGCCAGGGATCGTACGCCGACCCTTCCTGGGAGTGGCGCACCCAGGAAGACCCGTCCTGCCGCATGGGCGCGATCGGATGGCGACACGCACACATGTCACGGGAAGGCGGCATGGGAACCCGAGCCGCCGACGCCGCCTTCGGGAAATCAACCGAAGCAGGCTTAAGATCCGCTTACGGTGACAGATATTGACGTGTTCGCGCCCCGGCGGGAGGGTGGCGGGCAGGCGGCGCCGTCCGGGCCGTCGGCCGTCCCCCACCCCCGGAGTCCCCGTGATCACTCGTCGGACCATGCTCGGCGCCTCCGTCGCGGCCCTGGCCACGCCCGCGCTGTTCGCCCTGTCGCAGCGCGCCGACGGCACCACCACCCCGCAGCGGCTCGACGTCGATCTGGTCAACACCGTGCCGTCCCAGCCGGTTTACGCCTACGTCCTCGGTCTCGACCCCGCCCAGGGCAACAGCTGGGCCTTCCTGCGCTCCGACGGCAGCACGCTCTACCACCCGCCCTCCCCCAGCGCCCCGGGCGCGCCGCTCGGGGCCGACTGCGCCATCGCGCTGGGCGCATCCGGTGGCACCCCGCGGCGGATCAGCCTGCCGCACCTCTCCAGCGGGCGGATCTACTTCTCCATCGGCCGCGAGCTCACCTTCCTGATCAACCCGGGCCCGGGCATCGCGCTGCCCTCGGTGAGCAACCCCACCGACCCCAACATCGCCACCGCCTACGGCTTCTGCGAATTCACCTACGGGCCCGACCAGTTGTACGCCAACATCAGCTACGTCGACTTCGCCGCCGTCCCGATCGCCTTCGACCTGACCGCCAGCGACGGACGGCAGAGCGTCAGCGGCCTGCCCGTCGGCGGCCTGGAGTCCGCCGCGGCCGCGCTGCGCACGCAGGCCACTGCCGACGGCGGCGACTGGTCCCGGCTGATCGTCCCGGACCCCGCCGGCCGGACCCTGCGCATCCTTAGCCCCAACACCGCGATCAGCAGCGACCCGTCACTGTTCAACGGCTACCTGGACGACTACCTCGCCGCCGTGTGGCAGAAGTACCAGAGCACCGACCTCGTGGTCGACACCCAGTCCGGCTGGGGCACCGTCACCGGCCGGGTCCGCGACGGCGTCCTCACCTTCCCCGGTGCCGGCGGCTTCACCAGGCCCTCCACCGCCGCCGTCTTCAACTGCAGCTCGGCGCCGTTCACCACCGGCAACGACCTCATGGGCAACCTGAGCGCACGCCTCGCCGCCGCGCTCAACCGCACTACCCTGCTGGACGATCCGCATCAGCCCGACGGTGAGAACCCGGCCGCCTTCTACACCGCCGCGCGCACCAACCACTACGCCCGCATCCTGCACGCGACCAACCCCGACCACCTCGGCTACGCGTTCCCCTACGACGACGTCCACCCGGGCGGCGTGGACTTCGAGGGCAAGGTGCAGTCGGCGAACCCGACCCTGCTGTCCGTCACCGTCGGCGGCACCCGGACCCCGCCCGGCCCAGGGCCGTCGCCGTCGCCGTCGCCGTCGCCCCAACCCGGCGGCGGGACCAGCGCGTTCGGCACCATCCGGGCCGAGTCCTACAGCGCGCAGTCCGGCACCGCGCTGGAGCCCTGCGCCGACACCGGCGGCGGCCACGACGTCGGCTGGATCGCGAACGGCGACTGGCTCGCCTACGCGGGCGTCGACTTCGGCGGCTCCGGCGCGACGCGCTTCCTCGCCCGGGTCGCCTCCGGCGCCGCCCCCGGCATCAGCGGACTGGTCCAGGTCCGGCTGGACAGCCCGACCGCCGCACCGGTCGGCAGCTTCGCCGTCGCCAACACCGGCGGCTGGCAGACCTGGCGGACCGTGCCCGCCGACATCACCCGGACGACCGGCACGCACACCGCCTACCTCACCTTCGCCAGCGGCCAGGGCGCCGACTTCGTCAACGTCAACTGGTTCACGTTCGGCTAGCCGACACGCTGTGACCGCCAGGGGCAGCCCTGATCCGGGCTGCACGGGCAGCCCAGCCGCCCACGGCGGTCGTCAGACGCAGAGCACCTCGACGCCCTGGGCGGCGATCTGCTCGACCACCTCGTCGGGTGCGTCGCCGTCGGTGACCAGTACCGCGATGTCGCCGATCGCGCAGACCTTGGCGAAGGCGCGCCGGCCGAGCTTGGTGGAGTCGGCGACGACGATCACCTTGGCGGCCCGCTCCGTCATGGCGCGGTTCGTACTGGCCTCCCCCTCGTCGTGGGTGGCCGCGCCGAAGGCGGGGTCGATCGCGTCCACGCCGAGGATCATGCAGTCCATCGAGAGGCCCTGGAGCACGAGGGTGGCCAAGGGGCCGGTCGCCTCGTAGGAGTTGGACCGGATGACGCCCCCGGTGATGACCGTCTTCACGTACGGGCGCACCGCCAGCTCGTTGGCGATGTTGATGGCGTTCGTGACGACGGTCAGCGCCGGCCCCTCGGTGTGCTCGGCGAGGTCCGCCCGGACGGCCAGCTCGCGGGCGACCTCCGAGGTCGTCGTCCCGCCGTTGAGGCCGACGACCGCGCCGGGCGGCACGAGCCCGGCGGCCGCCCGCGCGATGCGGTGCTTCTCGTCGGCCTGCCGCGCGGTCTTGTAGCGCAGCGGCAGGTCGTAGGCGACCCCGCCCAGGACGGCGCCGCCGCGCGTGCGGGTCAGCAGCTGCTGCCGGGCCAGCTCCTCCATGTCACGGCGCACCGTGGCCGTGGAGACCCCCAGGAGCTCGGCGGCCTCGACGACGTCGATCCGGCCCTTGTCGCCCAGGATTTCGAGCAGTCGCGTCCACCGGTCGTGCATGCCCACTCCACTTTCCACTGTCTGCGCCGTCACCAAGCGTATATCGCGCGTGGATCATGCGGGACCGGCCGAGGAGGTCTCCCCGTCCGTTTCGCTACTTGACCGAGCCGGCGGTGAGGCCCGCGACGACGTGGCGTTCGATGAAGGCGAAGAGGATGACGACGGGGACGATCGCGACGAGTGACGCGGCGAACACCTGGTTCCACTGCACGCTGTAGGCGCCGATCATGTTGTCGATCCCGACGGTGAGGGGCTGGCGCTCGGGCGTGGTGGTGAGGGTGAGCCCCATGACGAACTCGTTCCAGGCCGAGATGAACGTGAAGATCACGGCGGTGACGACGCCGGGCAGGGCCAGCGGCAGGGTGACGCGGAAGAACGCGCCGATCCGGCTGCTGCCGTCGATCTGGGCGGCCTCCTCCAGTTCCACCGGGATGGAGGCGATGTACGCGCTGAGGATCCAGATCGCGAATGCCAGGTTGAAGGCGGCGTTGGCGAGCACCAGCACCCCCACGCTGTCGAGGAGGCCGAGGGTGTGGAACTCCCGGTAGAGGCCGACCTGGAGTGCGGTGGGCTGGAACATCTGGGTGATCAGGACGAGGAGCAGGAACGCCTTGCGGCCGCGGAAGCGGACCCGGGCGGTGTGGTGCGCGGCGGGCAGGGCGACCAGCAGCACGAGCAGGGTGGAGCCACCGGCGACGAGGAGGGTGGTGCGGAGGTTGCCGCCGAGGGTGGTGTCGGTCCAGACCCTCGTGAAGGAGGAGAGGTCGAAGCTGGTCGGCAGGTAGGCGTTGTCGCGCAGTTGGCCCGCGGGCCGGGTGGCCGTGACGAGCATCTCCAGGTAGGGCAGGAGGAACAGGGCCGCGAGTGCCCAGGCGGTGGCGGCGTAGAGGGCGGTCCGGGCGGTCGGGCGGCGGGCGGGCGACCGGGGCGGGCGGTTCATCGGTTCTCCTGCTCGTTCCAGCGGCTGACCTTGAGGAAGAGCAGCACCATGACGATGACGGCGGCGAAGTTGACGACGGACATGGCGGCGGATTCGGCGACGTCGTAGCCGCGCAGCATGTACATGAACACGGTGGTGGTGGCGGTGTCGGCGTTGGGTCCGCCCTGGGTCATGCCCCAGATGACGGGGAAGGAGTTGAAGACGTTGATGAGGTTGACGACGAGGGCGACGAGGAAGGCGGGGCGTAGCAGGGGCAGTGTGACGAGTCGGTAGGTCTGTCGGGGGGTGGCGCCGTCGACGCGGGCGGCTTCGTAGACCTCGGTGGGGATGGTCTGGAGGCCGGCGAGCAGGGTGTAGGTGGTGAAGGGGAGGGAGACGAAGACCGCGACGGCGATGAGCCAGGGTTTGGCGTGGGTGGCGTCGCCGAGCCAGGCTTGTGGGCGGTCGATGAGGCCGAGGTCGAGCAGGAGGCGGTTGAGGACGCCGGCGACCTGGTCGAGCATCCAGCGGAAGCCGATCGCGGTCATGAGGACGGAGGCGGCCCAGGGGGCGATGAGGGCCCAGCGGGTGATCCGTCGGCCGGGGAATTCCTGGTTGAAGAGCTGGGCGAGGGCGAGCGAGAGCAGCATGGTCAGGCCGACGACGGCGACCGTCCACAGCACCGTCCAGCCGAGGACCTCGGGCAGGCGCGGGTCGGCGAACAGCTTGCGGTACTTGACCAGGCCGGCCGCGCCGTGGTCGGTGCCGGTGGTGTCGATGCGCCGCAGCGAGGTGCGGACCATCTCCACCACCGGCCACACGACCACGGCCAGGATCAGCAGGACGGCGGGCGCGATCCACGGCACCGGGCCGAGACGGCGCAGGGGGTCCCGGTGGCGCAGCGGGTCCCGGCGGCGCGGTGGGTGCGGCACGGTCACTGGCCGGCCTGGACGGCGGCCTGCTGGAGCGCGTCCAGCGCCTTCTTCGGGTCGCTGACGGCGGTGCCGATCTGCGTCTTGACCTGGGCCGAGACGCCCGGCCAGGTCGGGTCGCTGAGCGGGTAGAAGGTGGCGGTCGGCAGGATGCGCAGGAAGGGCGCGAGCGCCTGCTCGTCGGGGTCGGCCTGGAGGGCGGTGAGCGCGGACTTCGTGACCGGCAGCAGGCTGTACTCCTTGGCGAACTTCACCGCGTTGTCCTTGGCGTAGGCGAAGTCGAGGAAGGCCTTGATCTGCTCCTTGTGGCCGCCCTTCTTGAAGGCCATGACCCAGTCGGCCACCCCGAGCGTGGACGGGCTCGCGCCGTCCTTCCCGGGCATCGCGGTCCAGCTGACGTCCATGGTCTTGACGTCGCCCAGCAGGGTGGGGATGCCGTTGAGCATGCCGACCTTGCCGGACGCGAAGTCCTTGGTGAGGTCGGTGCGGTTGACGGCCGCCGGGCTCTGCTCGGTCAGGCCCGCGTCGACCCAGGACTTCAGCTGGGTGAACGTGGCCACGTTGGCGGGGGAGTTGATGGCGTACTTGCCGCCCGCGTCCTGGTAGCCGCCGTGGTTGCCGAGCATCCAGATGAACGACTCGCCCTGCGCCTCCTCCTTGCCGAGCGGCACCCCGAGCGGCACCTCGACGCCCGCCTTCTTGAGGGCGGTCGCGGCGGCGGTGACGTCGTCCCAGGTCTTCGGCGGATTGGCGGGGTCGAGACCGGCCTTGCGGAAGAGCGCGTTGTTGATCAGGAACATCCGGGCGCTGGAGACGAACGGGACGCCGTACTGGGTGCCGTCCTGCACGCCGGCCTTCGCGAGGGCCGGGACGAAGTCGTCGGCGGTGGCGGCGGAGAGGACGTCGCCCGCCGGGTAGAGCATGCCGTTCTTCGCGTAGTCGGCGTAGCCGCCGGTCTGCAGGAGGTCGGGCTGGTTCCCGTTCTGGACCATGGTCTTGACCTGGGTGTCGAGGTCGTTCCAGTTGATGACCTGGAGGTCCACCCTGACCTTGGGGTTCTGCTGCTCGAACGCGGATATGACGCCCTGCCAGTACGCCTGGCTCGGGTTCTGCCCGTTGGAGCCGTAGTCGGCGGCGACGAACCGGATCGTGGTGACGCCGTCGGCGGACGTGCCGCCGGAGCCGGAGCCCTTGCTGCACGCCGACAGGGCGAGCGTGCCGGCCAGGGTGGCCGCCGACAGGGCGAGGAGAGGCCGCTTCATGTGCAGGACCGCCTTTGCGAGTCTACGAACTGCGTGAAGTTGTGCGATCGCGCAGATCACCAATCAAGTTCGATCAGTAGCGTGCCCAGAGTGTGCCCCGTTGGCGATGGCCATGACGGGCGCGTTATCGAAGTGTTGCCGTACGGGCCGTGGCGAGAAGGCACCCTTCCGTGTGACTGGAACTGCGTGTAGCCTCGCCGCCGGTTGCTCAATCTTGATCTGTTGGGCGTGAAGTGCGGCAGATTTGAGCAGAAGTGCCGTGGGAGCTGTTGGCGCCGTAGGCGGGGAGGCCCTTGTGAGTCACGTCAACCGGAGTCACGTCGAGCGTGAGATCGCGGATCAGCCGGACTGCTGGCGGCGGGCGTCGGAACTGGACCCGGCCGGGCTGCCCGAACCGGGCGAGCGGGTGGCCGTCATCGGCTGCGGCACCTCGCTCTACGTCGCCCAGGCCTACGCGGCGCTGCGCGAGGCCGCCGGCCACGGCGAGACGGACGCCTTCCCGGCCTCCGAGTACCCGGCCGACCGCCGCTACGACCGGCTCCTCGCCCTCAGCCGCTCCGGAACCACCACCGAGGTGCTGACCGCGCTCGCGCGCGCCGACCGCACACCCCGCACCGCGATCACCGGCGACCCCACGACCCCGATCAGCGCCGTCGCCGACACCGTCGTCGACCTGGCCTTCGCGGACGAGGAGTCGGTGGTCCAGACGCGCTTCGCCACCACCACCCTCGCCCTGCTGCGCGCCCGGCTCGGCCACGCCCCGGCCGACCTGCCCGCCCAGGCCGAACGGGCGCTGGCCGCCGACCTGCCCGAAGGAGCCCTCGACGCACGGCAGTTCACCTTCCTCGGCACCGGCTGGACCGCCGGTCTCGCACACGAGGCGGCGCTGAAGCTGCGCGAGGCCTCCGGCTCGTGGACGGAGTCCTACCCGGCGATGGAGTACCGGCACGGCCCGATCAGCGTCACCGCTCCGGACACCGTCGTCTGGTTCTTCGGCGAGCCGCCGACCGGGCTCCTCGACCAGGTCCGCGAGATCGGCGCGACCACCTCCGTCACCGGCCTGGACCCGCTCGCCGACCTGATCCGCGCCCAGCGGCTCGCCGTCGAACTCGCCAAGGCCCGCGGCCTCGACCCCGACCGGCCGCGCCACCTCACCCGGTCGATCGTCCTCACCCGGCCGTGACCACGGTCATCGCGCTCGACGTCGGCGGCACCTGGGTCAAGGGCGGCGCGGCCGGCCCGGACGGCCGCCTGCGGGCCGCCACCCGCCGCCCCACCGGCGCCGAGCACGGCCCGGAGGCAGTACTCGCGACGGTGCTCGCCACCGCCCGCGAACTCGCCGACCACTACCGCCCGGTGGCGGCCGGCGTCGCGATCCCCGGCATCGTCGACGAGCCGGCCGGCCGGTCGGTGCTCGCCGCGAACCTCGGCTGGCACCGGCTGCCCGTCCGCGACCGGCTCGCGGAGGAACTCGGCGTCCCCGTCGCCCTCGCCCACGACGTCCGGGCCGGCGGCCTCGCCGAAGCCCGCCTGGGAGCCGGCCGGGGCAGCGGCAACTTCCTGTTCGTCCCGGTCGGCACCGGCGTCGCGGCGGCCCTGGTCGTCGACGGCCGCCCACTGGCCGGCAGCCACGCCAAGGCCGGTGAACTCGGCCACCTCCCGGTGGAACTCGCCGCCGGCGAACCGTGCGGGTGCGGCGGCCGGGGCTGCCTGGAGACGGTCGCGTCGGCCGCCGCGATCGCCCGCCGCTACACCCGCAGGACCGGCCGCACCGGGACGGACGCCAAGGAGGTCGCCGAACGCGCCCGCACCGGCGACTTCGCGGCGGTCACCGTCTGGCGCGAGGCCGTCGACGCCCTCGCGGAAGGCCTCGCCGCCGCCGTCACCCTGCTCGACCCCGAGCGCATCGTGATCGGCGGCGGCCTCGCCGAAGCGGGCGAACTCCACCTGGCCCCGCTCCGGACCGCCCTCGCGGCCCGCCTGACGTTCCAGACCGTCCCCGAGATCGTCCCCGCCGAACTGGGCCCCCGCGCCGGCTGCCAGGGCGCAGCCCTCCTGGCCCGCGAACTGGCGGCGGAGACGGGGACGTGACGGGCGTGGAGGGCGCGGGCGTGGAGGGCGCGTGCGCGGGAAGTCGGCCGGTACGAGTTCCCGCGCTGCGCGAGCGTCCGATCGGCCGCTGCGGAGCTGGTGTCGCCCGCCCCCGCCCCCGCCCCTGCCACCCCGACCCGAGGAGTCCCCGATGCCCCTGACCGGTACCGGTGCCATCGTCGCCCCCGCCGTCGCCTACGGCCGGGGGGTCGGGGCGTTCAACGTCATCCAGCTAGAGCACGCGCAGGCCATCGTGACGGGGGCCGAGGCGGTCGGGGCGCCGGTGGTCCTCCAGCTCAGCGAGAACGCCGTCCGCTACCACGGCGCCCTCGCGCCGGTCGCCGCCGCGACGCTCGCGCTCGCGCGGCGGGCGACCGTTCCCGTGGCCGTCCACCTCGACCACGCGACGTCCGCCGGACTCGTCGCCGAGGCCGTCGACCTGGGCTTCTCCTCGGTCATG
>NZ_JBHWGD010000003.1:225757-232768 GCF_042733235.1 Kitasatospora sp. NPDC059722 | reverse complement strand
TCTCCGCTTCCACCCCCTCCGCCACAACCTCCCGCATCTCTCCCTCTCTCTTTTTATGGATGATTTTTTTTTGTTAGTTTTAGGTTATTGTTTCTTTTTTTTTTTTTTTTTGGTGGGTTGTTTTTTTTTTATACGAGCCCGGCTGGGCGGGGTGTTGCACAATGTCGTGGTGGTCGGGTGGGTTGACCCAGCGGACCTCTTTCGACTCTGAACTCGTCCGCAGAGTGCCACCAACAGGGCGTGCCCGGAAGCAGATGGAGAACTGCTGCCGGACCTCCCCATCGTCGTAGGCCATGACGTGACCAGGGTCCGTGTAGAGCCCGACGACCGCGGCCACCTCGACGTCAATCCCCGTTTCCTCCCGAACCTCGCGAACCACGGTGTCCGCCACTGACTCCCCGATGTCGTGCCCGCCACCGGGGAGGGCCCACAGGTTGTTGTCCGTCTTGTGGATCAGCAGCAGCAGCCCGTCTGCGTCCGTCACGACGGCGGTAACGGAGGGCACAACGGAGTTCGCCGGCGGGGCGGCCGGGTCATGGAAGTAGTCGATGCGGCTCATGCGGCCTCACTTTCGAGATGTGGCGAGGTGATGACCCGGGAGCTCTCCCAGATCCGTTCGATGCTCGCCGCGTACGTGCTGAAAAGCTCCCCGCCGGGTACCTGGGAAAGGTGCATCACTGGCGCCAGGTAGGCGCCGACACCGTAGACGTGTCCGTTGACGAGCAGGTCGTCATCGGCCCGGTAGAGCGAGTTGTAGAGCGTCGTTGAGTGGAGCCGGAACTCGACTCCGCGGACGCTGAACAGCGGCGCGTAGTTGGCGAGCGCGTTGCGAATCTTGCCCGCCATCGCCGGACCGATCCCCTCATCCTCGCCCCGCTGGGCCACGCCCACACAGTCGGGGTCGCCCAGCATGAGCCGTACGGGCACGCCAGCCTGCGCCTTCTCCCGCACGAGGCGGAAGAACAACGGGTCCTCCGAGAGCCAGAATCCGGCGTACACCACCAGGTCGAAGTGCCGCATGGACCTCGCGTAGAGGGACGTCCACAGCTCCTTCGGCACGACCGCGCGGTGTGGGTACAGCTTCACCAGCTCGGCCCGGCCGGCTTCCGCCGCCGCACTGCTGGTCTGCTCGTCCGACCAGAGTTCCGACAGGTCTCGCTGCAACAGGTTGGCGAGCGCGTACTGGAAGCGCCTGTACGGCCGGCGCTCGTCCTTGGCCTCCACCCATCGCTCGACGGTTCGCGAGCTCACACCGAGCCGCTCCGCGATCTGCTCAATCGTCAAATTGCTGGCGAGGATTGCCCCTCGCAGCCTCTCATTGGCCATCTCGCCCTCCCCTGGACGATGGTGCGGCGCTTGGACGATCCGGGACGACTTCGACCGTAGCGAAGTCGGACCGTAGCCGTCCAGACGCGCCGTGTTCCGACAGGGCCGGAGAGCCGAATCTATTGATGCGCGGTCGGGACTCACCGGCCGAACCAACCGAAGGACTTGACGAAGCGTCGGCTTCTCGGCATCGTAAGAGACATGTTCAACATGTCTCGCATGGCGAGGCGGGCGAACTGACAGCCCTTCTTTGGGCTGCTCTGAGCTGGACAAATGCGCCCGGAAGTCGGCTCCTCGGGGTTGGCCAGGGAAGCGCAGTTCCTTGAGAACTGAACAGTGATCGTGCGGGACCGACGCGAGGGCAGCGATGCCCTCCCCCTACGCAGTGGCATGCCACCCCTCCGGGGGTGTGGGGCCGAACGGGATGCTGACCAAGCCGATTCGTACGGCTGGATGGCGACCCGGGAGTACAGCGGAGTCCCAACGCACGTGGCGGATATGAGAAGACCGCCCCCATGGCGACCGGGTGATGTCGCCGGCGGCAGCGAGCCACGCAGCGCCCCGTTCTGGGGTGTGCCGCCCTGCTGGTGCTGAGCAGAGAGGAAGCACCGGACCAGGCCCGTAAGACCTGACGCCCGTAGGACGGGCACTCATTCACTTCTGTTCGCCTACCAGCGATCACGGTTCCCGACGCGCGCCACGCCCCCACGGGCGGCGGGGTCGCGTCGGGTTCCGCGGCTGCTCGTAACGCGACGAGTAGCTGAGCCCGCATGAAGCGGGCCGCCACGCTCCCGGCCAAGGATCGCGCGGCGGCCCTGCGGGCTCACCCCCCGATTCGACGAGGTGAACCCATGAAACTGATTGTTGCAGGCCAGGACGCCGCAACGCCGACCGAGTTCGTCGAGCTCGCGCTCGGCTTCGGTGTCGACGCCGAGCTGTTCGCCGGTGTCGAGGGCGAGTCCGCCGACGAGCGGCGGGCCCGGCTCGATGTCGCCCGGGAGGTCCTGCGGGACCTGGACCAGCCGGCGGCCCGCTTCGCGTCCGGCTTGATGCGTACGGCCGAGCGCCGCCGGGTGCTGACCTGGAAGGCGGCGGCGTGATGGCGATCCCCCGCAACCTCTTCACCCGGGGCGGCACCCACACCCCGCACCTGGCCGCCCGCCCGGCCGCCGCCATGCTCATCGAGGTGCGCCCCGACGGCGCCGGCGACCTGCGCGGCGCCGCCTGTGCCGGTGTCGACACCGATCTCTTCTACCCGGACCCCGAGGAGATCGGGGCCGAGGCCACCGAGTGGGCCGGGCGCCGCGCCAAGATGATCTGCGCCGGGTGCCCGGTGCTCACGATGTGCCTGGAACTGGCCCTGGAGCGGTTCGAGAAGCACGGGATCTTCGGTGGGCTGAACGCCCGCGAGCGGGCCAACCTGCACCAGCGACGGCTCCGGGCCACGGCCCGCGAGCGGCGCGCCGCCGGGGGTGCTCACTGATGAACGCCCCGATGCTCACCGCGCTCACGACGCGCTCACCGCGCACCGGGTGGTGGTCGCGGTGAAGGCGCCGATGAGCCCCGACCAGATCCGGTCGGCCGAGAAGGCGTTGGCCGTGGGGACGTGGACGATCACGCTCGGCGCGGTCCTCTACAGCGTGCTCACGGTAACCCCGCTGATGTCCGGACACACCCCGAAGGGCTGGCAGTGGACGGCCCCAATCCTGCCGCTCGTCGTGGACGCGGCGGTGGTGATCGTGATCCGCATGGACAGCACGCTCGCCCGCCTCGGCGGCGACGGCGGCCGGTGGCCGGTCGTGCTGCGGTGGATGACCGGTGCCATGACGGTGCTGCTCAACGTGGGTCTGTCCGCCCTGAACCGGGACGCGGTTGGGGTGTCGGTCCACGCGGTGGCGCCGCTTCTACTGATCGTCACGGCGGAGACCTCGCTCGCCTACCGGCGGGCGATCGCCGCCGCGCTGGCCGCTCGTGAAGCCCGTGAGCGCGATGAGCGCACCGAGCGCGAACGCCGCACCGAGGAGCGCCGCCGGCAGGAACGCGAGGACCGGTTGGCCGACTACGAGCGGGCCGAGCAGCGCGAGCGTGAGCGTCGTGAGCACGACGCGCGGATGGCCCGCGAGGAGCGTGAGCACGCCGAGCGCATGGCCCGTGAGGAGCGCGAGGAGCGGGCCCTCCGCGAGGCTGCTGAACGCGACGAGCAGCGGCGCCGCGACGACGCCGAGCGGCGTGAGCGTGAGCGTCGTGAGCGCGAGGTGAGCGAGCGTGAGCGCCGTGAGCGCGACCGTGAGCGGCGCGCCGAGCAGGACGCCGAGCGGCTCCGGCAGGAACTCATGTCCGCCCCGGCGGCGACCGAGCGCCTGCCCGAGGACGACGCCCGGCTGAAGATCCAGACCGCCGTTGCGCTCCGGGTCCCACAGCGCCGGGCGGCCGAGCTGACCGGCTGGTCGGCCGGATGGGTCGCCAACCGCTACCGCGAGTTCAGCGAGGCCGGCCCGGAGCGTCCCGCCCTGCACGCCGTGCACACCACCGACGAAGAGACCACCGCGCGCCCCGCTGAGGAGCAGGCATCGTGACCACCACCACCGAGACCCCCGACACCGCGGCCGAACAGATCAAGGCGGCCGGCACCCTGATGTCCCTGCTCACTGCCCACGCGCACCTGCGCGCCCCGGCCGTGCAGTTGGAACTCCAGATCGTGCCCGGCACCTACAACATCGCGTGGGGGCTGGGCATCTCCCTGCACGACGGCGTCGACTACTTCGAGCAGTGGCGGGCCGCCCTCAGCCTCGACCCCGCCGACGTCGAACTCAAGCAGCTCGGCCAGACGCACTGGCTGACCGTCACCGGCATGCACACCGGCATCCCGGTCCAACTGTCCGGCTTCTTCACACTCGACCCGGGCGACGACCAGTGAGCCGCCCCCGCCACTGGGACCCCGACGGCTCCCGCCACGGCGGCACGCCCACCTACCCGTGGCGCATGGCGCCGCGTGGCCTCTTCACCCGCCGACAGCTCCGCGCCCGGGGTCTTCGCCCCGGCGGGCAGGACGTTGCCGCGCAGGTCATGTGGCGCTCCCGCTTCGGCGGGACCCGCCCCGCCTACCTCTACCGGCTCGCCCTGGCCAAGCCCGTGGGACCGATGACCCCTGCGAAGGCCGCCGCCCTCGCCAAGGCCAACGCCGCCCGCCGCACCTGCCCCGTCTGCGGGCGGGACGCCGGCTACGTGCTCCCCAAGCACCTCGGCACCTGTCTGCCCTGCGCCGACCACGGCGCCCTCGCGGCCTGAACCCCCCTGACGTGCTCCGCCGCCATCTGCGCAAGGAGATCCCTGTCATGTCCGTGACCGAAATCAACATCGTCAGCTTCGGCTACCTGCACGACGCCCCGCCGCCCGCGCACCTCACGCTGGACCTGCGCCTCCACTTCAACGACCCCGACGTCAACCCCGCCCTGCGCTACCTGACCGCCGAGGACCTGCCCGTCCGCGCCGCCGTCCTCGCCACCCCCGGCATCCAGGAACTCATCGCCGGCACCGCCGCGCTCGTCGACGCGTACGACTCCGGACCCCAGGACGCGCCGCTGACCATCGCCGTCGGCTGCGCGGGCGGCCGGCACCGCGCCGCCACCGTGGCCCGCGTCCTCGCCCGGCGCCTCGGCAAGACCGGCGTGCCCGTCCACCTCACCCACCGCGACCTGGGACAGCCCGTGGTCGAGCGCACCGCCACCGGCGACGCCGTCGCCACCCGCCCGTGAGCAAGAGAGGAGGAACGATGTCCGACACGCTCGCCCCGGCTCAGCCCGGGGCCGTCGTCGACTCACCCGCTCCGCAGCCCGCCGCCTTGGCCTCGCCGCAGCGTCCCACGTCGCGCGGTGTCGAGCGGCGTGCGGAGCCGCGCCTGGCCCACACCCGTGGTGGTCTGCCGGCGGTGCCGCTGGCGGTGGCCACCGGAAACACCGCGGTCGGCGCCGTAAGCGCGGCGGCGCTGGTGGGCGGGCCCGCCGTGTGGGTCGCGCTCGCCGGTGGCACGGCCGCCGCCGCTGGACTCGCGGCCGTACGGGCCCGGCGGCGCCGCGCCGCGAGGCGGGGAAGCAGCGGGAGCGGCTCCAACTCCCGCATTTCCGGCGGCGGTTCGGCCTCCCGAATGCCGGGGATGTCCGGGGCGGCGGGCCATCGGCCGTCGGCCGCGGGCGGGTCCGTCGGCGGTGTCCCGCCGGCCCGTGGGCACCACTCCCGTGGCGCCGGCCACCGTGGCCTGTCCGGGCACCAGCCGTCCAGCGGTCCGGTCCGGCTGACCAAGCACGGCACGGCCGCGGCACCCGGTGTCGATCCGGTCACCGGGGCCCCGCGCGGTGCTCTGCGCGGTGCGGGCGGTGCCTCGCCGAACGCGGGCGGCAGTTCCCTGAGCGGTGCCCGTCGGGGCGGTTCGCAGGTGCCCGGTGCGGGTGCGGTGTCGGCGGCCGGTGTCCGAGCCGCCCAGGTGCGGGCGGCGCGGGCCGAGCGGACCGCGGGCGCGCCGTCCCGGCGGGACCAGCGGGTACAGGACACGGCGGCCCGCCGCAGCGTCCGCGACCAGCAGCGGGCTGCCCGTCAGGCGGCGCGGGAGGAGAAGCGCGCCGCCAAGGCCCGGCAGCGGGCGGACGCTCCGGCCATGTCGGCGTCCGGCCCGGCCACCCGCAGCGCGCGGGAGACGGCCCGGTCGGCGCGGCGTCAGGCTCGCGACGAGCGGCGGGCCGCCCATCGTCAGGCGCGGGACGCGCGGGCGGATGAGCGGGTGCGTGAGCGGCGGATCGCGCGGCGCCGGGCCGCCGCCGCCCGCGGTGCCCGCCGTCGTCTGCGTCGCTCCGCGGCGCGGTACTGGGCCCGGTGGGCCGGTGCCGCGCTGCTGGCCGGCGCGGTCGGTCTGGTCGGGGCCGTGACGACTCCGGTCGGCCGCTACCTGAATCTGCCGTGGCTGATGCACCCGGGCCGGCGCCTGTTCGCCCGCCTGGTGGCCGCCGCCGCGGCGGCCCGCGAGGAGCGGGACCGGGCGATCGCCGCCGGCCTGGAGGAGGACCTGAAGGCCGCGGAGAACCTCGATCAGCCCGAGCCGGAGAACGGTGGGGAGGTCACGGACACGGTGCCGCGGGCCCCGCGCAACCACAACGCGAACGACAGCACCGCAACGTCAACTTCGGGAGTGCCCATGAGCGACAACGTCGCCGCGTTCAGCTTCGCCGCCGTCGCCGCCGAGATGGAGGCCATGGCAGCCACCTTCGACCCGGACGGGATGATGCAGGTCCTGGCCATGGTCGAGGAGATGCCCGACGCCCTCGCAAGCATCGCCAACGTCTTCAAGCTCCTCGCGGAGAAGTGCGACGAGGAGTTCCCGCTGGACTCCCAGGTCGGCATGGCCCTGCAGGAGATCTACATGTTCCTGCAGCTCGCGGTCGGCGCCGCCGGCGAGGCCGGGCCCACGTTCCGGCAGGTCCACGAGGTGGACATCCGCCGCCACGAGGACCCGCGCAACGGCGAGGAGAAGTGGGACACCACCAACAACTAGCCCACCACCGAGCCTAGTTCCACCACCTCCCATCTCCCACCCTGCCCGGGGCGGGCCGCCAACCATGCGGCCCCCCCCCGCCCCCACCAGGACACGAAACCCCCCAGGTCCAAAACCAGACCCTCACCAACCAGCGCACCCAA